>DASRAT010000103.1:0-2675 GCA_035638015.1 Gemmataceae bacterium
GCCGCATTTGCTCCAGCAAACGCATGCTCGGCCGCCAGGTGACGCGATCGACACCGCGTTTGTTATGTTCGGCGCCGGTGGTCCAGCGTTCGCCGTCGTGCAGCAGCACGCGGCAGCCATCGAGGTGGATTAGCTCGACTACGGCTCGTGCAGCGCGCGGCAAAAACTCGCGTGAGCTGGCGGCTTCCTGAAGAACGTCCAAAGTTGCACGCAGCCAGCGGATGAGGTTGACCGAATCCATGCCGCCGACGGCGATGGACTGCATCACTGACGACAACGGCGCTCCAGGTATGTTTTTGGAACCAGGCGGAGGCGCCGCCTGTTCGAGCATCTCGATGTCGGAGTTCTCTTCCTCCTCTTCCTCGACTTCGTGTTCCGCCCGCAACGTCCAGCGGTCGATCTTGAATTCCAGAGGCGACGGCCCCTCCACAGCGCTGGCCGCCGGCACCGTGACGCCGCCGGTGAGGTGAAAGGCGACATGCCGACTCAAATTGCGGACGCGGAAAGAGCCGGATTCGTTCACCGGCTCAATTTGAATGTGCCGCAGCATGGTGTGCTCGTTGACCGAAGCCACTACCACGCGGGTCACACCTTCGGACATGGGATAGCACGACGGCAAGTGGCCGTTGGTCCCCATGCCTTGCTCTTTGGCCAGGGTGGAGTCCTGACGGCCCAGGTCCACGGCCCCTTCTATCTCAAGCGGGTCGCAACATGGCGCATTGTCTTTGCTGACGTGGAGAAGCCATTTCATGGTAGGTGTCTCGGCCATGCCTAAGCGCAGGCAGACACCTTTAGTTTAGCAAGCTTTCGGGTATTTCCCAAAGGCTATGTCTGGGCGTTGCCTGACAGCGACCGCTTGACAGCCGCGTGGGGGGCCTTACAATCCATGCACTCGTTATCACCGGGACGATGGGAAGGCCCCGCCGGCTGCCAGATTAACGTGGCCCGAGATTCAACATGCGGCCGTTGTACGATCCAAACGACCTGACCGAGGCCCTGGAGCTGGATTATTTTCAGCGTCAGCGGCCTCTTAACCGTTGGTTGCGGCGTTGTACCTGGACGGCAGGCGGCGTGGCCCTTGTGTGGGCCTTGTGGGCAATTTGGCCCGCCAATCACAGTACCTTGCAGGCGGGGCCGGTGGCGACGCCGCATGCCATGTTCAATCACAACTGCGGCATCTGCCACACCGAGGCGTTTGCCACGGCCGGGCGGTTGATGCCGGGTGACAGCCGTTCATCAGTGCCCGATCAAGCCTGCTTGCAATGCCACGCGGCGCCCGATCACAACCGCTCCGTCAAATCGGAAAACTGCGCAAGCTGCCACAAGGAACATCGCGGCAACGCCATGTTGGCACGGCCCACGGACAAGCATTGCACTGCGTGCCATGCCAATCTCAAGGACCAAACCGGCGAGCCGTGTCCCTATGAAAATGTTCCCAGTTTCGCGGCCCATCCGGAGTTCGCACTTTGGCGTGACAAAACCCCTGATCCGGGCAATGTCGAATTCAGTCATTACAAGCATCTGGCGCTGCGAGCCGAGGGTAGTAAGGGCGCGGGTAATGCCGCCGCGCCCGCAGCCGCCATCCGCAAGCTTGGGGAAATGAAGTGTAGCTATTGCCACCAGCCTGACGCGGCGGGCAAATACATGCAGCCGATCCAGTACGACAAGCACTGTCAGGAATGCCACCCGCTGCTGTTGCCCGTGAAAGCCGATAATGTTGCCGAACCGTTGCGGACGAAACTGCAGCAGTTTTTGCAAGAGCCTGTCCCGCATCCCAAGTCGAACCAAACAGCCTGGCACGTGCGAGCCGCTGTGCGCGAACGCTATTTGCAATTCGCCCAGGGCAATCCCAGCATTTTGGATTTGAAGCCCAAGGAACCATGGATTGTGCTACCCGGTTTGCCCAAACGCGGCGAGCCGGCCACCCAAGACCAAATCAGCTGGGTCAACGATCAGTGGAACCTGGCGGAAGCGTTGTTTTTTGACAAGAGCGGTTGCGTCCGTTGTCACACGGAAATCTCAAAGAAGCAGGATCGCAAAGACGGCTTGCCCGATTTTGGCAAGCCTGCGATTCCGCAGCGCTGGCTGACGCACAGCGTTTTCGATCACCAGGCCCATCGCATGCTCGATTGCACGTCATGTCACAAAGCTGCTCTCGCCAGCGATAAACGCCAAGACGTGCTGATGCCCAAGTTAGAAAGCTGCCAGAGTTGTCACCAGACTAAGGCCGGATCGGCGCGGGCCGATTGCGTCGAGTGTCATCAGTTTCATCACCGCGCGGGTGGGCCGCCCTGGCAGGGAAAAATGACCATTCAGGATTGCACCAAGCAATAGGATGTCAATGTGGCGAGCCGGGAGCACTAAAACCCCCAAAAATGACGCTCACCCATGTAGCACAAGCTGTTAGCTTGTACGGGCACAAGCTAACAGCTTGAGCTACATGGTTTCTGGCAGCGCAGAATATAAGCCTGCTTCACGTAACTCAAGCGATGCTCAATCGCCGTGAATCCCGCCCTCTCCAGGCGTTTTACAATCTCTTCCACCGGCAAATAGTGAAAGCGTCCGCGGCGGGCTTCCTTCGTTAGCCATCGGCCATATTTCCACATCCGCAGCGAGTTTTTGACAAAGCGGGTCAAGCGTGGCGCTTTCCATAAACCGGTCAGCGACGCCAGGGC
>DASRAT010000104.1:0-3142 GCA_035638015.1 Gemmataceae bacterium
TCACCAGATGAGTGAAATGCCTGAAGATCTGCTGGACATGGCGGATGATTATCTCAGCGGCGTCATGGACGAGGGCGGGCTGAGCAAGCTGGAAGCACGGCTACGCGCCGATCCGGAAGCGCGCTGGCATTTCGTCCGCTATTGCCGTCTTGACACCGATCTACATTTGGAGGGGCGTGCCCGCAAGGCCGGCTTGCGTGCCATGAAGGCCATTGATCAATTGCAGCAACCGCCAGCGCCTGCGATTCAGAAAAGACACAAACGCCGCGGCTGGATATGGGGCATCGCCGCCGCGGCAGTGATATTGTTGGCAATAGGCGTTTACTTGTGGTCTCTGGGCGGCGGTCGATCTCCGCTGGAGCCGCATGACCGCATTGCCTGGCTCGTCAACGCCCAGGATTGCCAGTGGGCCGATCATCAAGCTCCTAGCGGCGACATGCGTGCCGGCAAGATGTTGCGGCTGCGGCAAGGCCTGGCGGAAATTCGCTTTGGCTCCGACGCCAGCATTCTTCTGGAGGGGCCGGCCAATCTCGAATTGCTCACCAACAATAGCGCTCGCCTCTTGGATGGCAAGTTAACTGCCAAGGTGCCAGCCTCGGCCAAGGGTTTTCAAATCACTTCGCCTCACGGCAAAGTCGTCGATCTAGGCACCGAGTTCGCCATTTCCGTTGGCCCCGATGGCAACGCCGACGTTTATGTGTTTGCCGGCAAGGTCGAGGCCTATTCCAGTTTGCGGGAGAACAGCAAGGCGCCACCCGTCAGCGTGGGCGCGAAGCAGGCTGCCCGCATCGAAGCCGGCCAGGTGACATTAATACCTGCTAAACCCGGCGTCGATGTCAAGCAGTTCATTCGGGAGATTGTGCCTTCGCCCAAGATTGTGCCGCGGGTCTTCACTCTGGATTTCCGCCAGCCGATCTCCGACACGCTGCTCGATTCAACAGGGCTTGGCATCGGCCTGACCCACCGGCTGCCCGGCACCGGCAAAAAGCTTAAAACACAGGACGACAATCTGCGCTTGGAAACCGCCGATGGTCGGCTCGCCATTACCACGACCGATTCCGACTTGAACACGTCAAAACTCCTTGATTGGGGCGAGTACCTTGGCATTCGCCTCGCCGATTTGGGTTTCACCGGCAAGGAAGATTTCGCTATCACCGTCGTTTTGCACAACATTCCCGAATTGCCCAAAGTCGGTCAGTTCGGCCTGTATGCCGGCCCGCACAGCAAGGAAAACATCCGCGGCGGCTTGCTCAGCATGGGCATTCGCGGCCAATACAAACAGTTCCTGGTGCAAAACCACAAGGGCAAGGACATTGGCCCTCACCGGGGCGACTTGGTCCTGGCCGGCGAGGACTTGCGCTTGACCCTGCGTCGCGATGGCAGTGATTATTTGCTGACCGTGGAAAATATCACCACCGGCATGATGACCACGATCAGCCTGCGCCAGCCAGAGTTCCTGGAAGGCGAAAACGACTTCTATGTGGGATTCTTCGGGGCCAATACGCAAAGCAAAGAACGACGGACGCTGTTGCTAAAGGAATTCAAGGTGACCGTGTGGACGGTGGCACAGTAGCCAAACAGTTCTGCTGCCTACTGAAGACTGCCAACTGCGAACTAACAACTGCCAACTGTTGTAAAGGAGCTTCTGATGACTCGCTGGTTTGCGCGACTTCTCGACAAACGCTTTTTGGTCTTCACCGTGCTGACCGCCGCCGCTATCGCCATGCCGCTGGTGGCGCCAAGAACCTTCTCCAAACCGCCCCGGGCAACGGGGCCGTCGCTGGCTGACATTCAGCTGGTGCAGTCCGCCGCGCCGGACTATTCGTTGCAAGACGGCAAAATCGTCTCCAGCAACGCTCCCATCGATCTGGACGGCCCCACCGTGCCCGGCGATGTGAACAACATCGACGTGGACCGGGCCAATGCCATCGAGGCCGCCCTGCAGAAAAAACAAGGCAAGGGCGGCGGCGGTAAAGGCGGCAGCGGCCGCATTTACAAAATGAGCATTCAGCCCGTCTGGTTCGCCAACAACACCAAATTCTGGTATCGCAACGAGCTTCAAGGCGGCAACAAGGAATTCATTCTCGTTGATGTGGAAAAAGAGACCCGGGCGCCGGCCTTCGACCACGCCAAGTTGGCAGCCGGCCTTTCCAAAGCGGCCAACAGCACCTACCAGGGATACAAGTTGCCGTTCCAGACGATTCAATTCGCGGACGGCATGAAATCCGTTTCGTTCACGGTGAATGGCACCTTCTGGAAATGCGATCTGACCAGCTACGACGTCCAGAAAACTTCGAGCGGCCCCTCCGACGAAATACCGCCGGTTCCCCAGCCGGAATATGATGTCCCCGATTATTCTCAGAATTCGTATGACCCAATCGATCCGTCTGAATTGTCACCCGACGAATGGGCGGAATATGAAGCATTGCAGGCTCAAAAGAAAGGCGGCGCACAGAAGAAGGGCGGCGCCGGCAAGGGCGGCCCCGCCGCGTCGGCATCCGCCGCCTCGAAGGACGGCAAATGGACCGCATTCACCAAGGCCAACAACGTTTGGCTGCGCGACAAGGACGGCAAGGAAACCCAAATCACCCAGGCCGGCGTCGAGGGAGACGCGTTCACGTCCCTGGTCTGGGCAGCCGATTCCAAGGTCGTGGTCGCCTATCGCTCCAGTCCCGGCGACAAGAAAACCGTCTATCGCATTGAGACGTCCCCCAAGGACCAGCTTTACGCCAAGCTGCATGAAACAGCGTATCCGCGGGCCATGGACAAGGTGACCACTTATGAAATGTGGCTCATCGACGTGGGCAACATGAAGGCAACCAAGGTCGATATCGACCGCATCGATCACAAGGGGATTCCAAGGCTGAGGTGGAGCGCCGATAATTCGACCTTCACGTTTGAAAAGCTTGACCGCAGCCGCACTCGCTTCCGCATCATCGAGGTCAATGTCCGCGAGGCGACTGTCCGCAATATCCTCGATGAAAAAGCCGATTCGATGATCAATCACTACGGCGACGTGGGTGACAAGAACTCCACGTACTATCTGCAGTGGGTCAACGATGGCTAAAGCGAGATCATCTATCTGTCCGAAATGGACGGCTGGAAGCATCTCTACCTGATCGACGCCAAGACCGGCAAGGCG
>DASRAT010000105.1:0-2546 GCA_035638015.1 Gemmataceae bacterium
AGGCGGCGGGCGAGCAGGCAGCGGGTGCCGAAGTCGTAGGTGCGCATGTCGTTGATGCCGTAGAGATCCTTGGTGGCCTGCGATTCCTGGCTGAGATCGACCGCTTCGGGGGCGGTGCGCTGCATGTTGAAGGCCATCTCGTAACTGTGGATGCGGGCGGCGAGATTGCTGTTGTCCGAACGCGAGGCGAGATGGTCGTTGTTGAAGTCGTTGAGCGTGTCGAGCAGGCGGCGCTGAGAATCGGCGGGCATGCCTGCGGGGCGCTGGAGGTCGAGGATCGGCGTGCCGCTGGGGCGGAGCGTGCAACCTTGATAGGTGGCGGGCATGTAACCGCTTGTCCAGTTTTTGGCGCCGCTGATCGGGCCGCCGGGGGTGTCGAGCATGACGACGAAGCCGGGCAGGTTTTCGTTGACGCTGCCGAGGCCGTAGTTGACCCACGAGCCGATGCAGGGGCTGCCGGACAGGATTTTGCCGGTGTTCATTTGCAGCATGGCCGAGCCGTGGATGGGGGAGTCGGCGGTCATCGAGTGGAGGAAGGCGATATCGTCGACACAGGTGGCCAGGTGGGGGAAGAGGGTGCTGACCCATTTACCGCTTTGGCCATGCTGGTGGAAATACCACTTGGGACCTACGACACGGCCTTGATTGCGATGGCCGCCGCGGCCGAAGGTGCGGACGGTGATGGTCTGGCCGTCGAGCGGGTAGAGCTGTGGTTTGTAGTCGAACGTATCGACATGGCTGGGGCCGCCGTACATGAAAAGGAAGATGACGCTCTTGGCCTTGGGGGCGAAGTGCGGCGGGCGCGGGGCCAGGGGGTTGGCGGGGCGCGGTTGCTGGGCGGATGCGCAGAGGGGGTCATTGGCCAGCAGCGAGGCGAGGGCCAGGCCGGAGAAGCTGGTGCCGGCGTCCCAGAGGAACTCGCGGCGGGTGCGGCGGCAGAAGGTGGGGAGGGGTTTGTTGTCGAATGGCATCATTACACCAATATTCCTGAAGACTGCTTTGGTTGCAGGGTCATCAACTAATTGGATTCGCGTTGTCGCTCTATGGCACTGTTTTGGTCAGATCGGTATTGTCCTTCGAGGCGATCTACCAATCGCTCGATGCGATCTAACAAGTCATCTTGCCTGTCGAACTGCTCCGCCGCCCGTCTCTGGTGTTCATCATAGCTTTGCTGCTGTTGTTCCCAGGTTTGCATCTGGCCATGTGCTCGTCGATATTCATCCAATGTTGGGAGGCGGCGGTGGAGGAAGCCTCCGATGGAAACAATTATCACAATTAGGGCAACAAGGCCAACGAACATCAAGATCCAAGTCTCACTTTCTGGCACGGAGTAATACCTCCTGTTGGTCACGATACTGGCGAGACCGATTGCGGGAACGTGACGCCAAGCGAAGGGTCTTGAGTCGGCCCGCGCAGCGCATTCCGCACTTCTGGAAACGCGAAAAACAACCTCATGAGATTATCCATTGCTCTGGACTGAATCAATGATCCGTTTTCCCAGCGAGCGACGGTGTCCGGCGCGACACCGAGCCGCTTGGCCACGTCTTCGTGGGTGAAACCTAGCCTATCGATGGCATTGTGAATTTGCTTCGGCGTCAGCAGTTGAAGGCGTGAACGCAAATCCTCGTTGATGCGGTCATCAACTTCCGTGGTGACAATCGTCTCGCCGCAGGTTTGGCAGCGGGGCATTTCTATTTTGGAATGCTGAAGTTCGTGAACGGCGCCATCGTGCTTGACCTTGGCCGTGTAATCGGTGATTGTGGGAACAACCGTTGCGGTCATGCAATTGGCGCACAGCCAGGGCAATGGCCTGGATGTCGATTCTTGTGCGATTGCGTATTGCATGACTATTCTCGAACAGTTACATCGTTGGCGCGGCCGCCGCGGCGGCCTGGATCGACTGGTTGTTCGCCAAAGCTACGCGAAGTTCCGGAACCTTGAAAAAGGCTCGCAAAAACCTGTCATGACTTCGTTGCTGATATTGAAATCCATTTTCCCAAAGTCGAAAAGTCTCGACGGGAACGCCAATTGCGTCAGCAAGCGCCTCCTGAGTAAGTCCAAGCTCCGTGCGTTGTTTCTGAATCTCTTCGGCAGAGAGGATGCCCGCCTTTTTGCGAAATGCCGCGTCAATCTGCACTTCCGCGTCAAGATGAATGGAAATGCGTCCACATTTCGAGCAGCGCGGCACGATGAGTTCGGGAATGGAAACGAGGTGTTTCTCGCCCCAATATTCACAACGCACTTCGTACGGTACAGGCGCCAGCACCATCGTGCGCTCTCGGCAACGCGGGCACATGGTTGAAAATCTTTTTTCGCTCATGGTTTTCCCTCTAGGAGCGTTGTGGATGGGCGTTGACGATTTCGACCCACGGTTCTTCTGGGTCGCAATCATATAACCGCACTTCCACGAAGAGTCCTTCTTTCAGCGTCGGAACAGGAATTACCGCACGATACCAAAATGGATCATCAGGGTATTCTTCTCGCCATTCCGCTCTGATCTCGGGACGTACATCCAGGCAGTTCCCATTCATTACAAACTGCCGTAG
>DASRAT010000106.1:0-4861 GCA_035638015.1 Gemmataceae bacterium
GATTACCCCCTGGGCATGGACCAAACCTGGAACGCCACGCAGCTGGCGCTTGCCGATCTGGGCATGCCGATTGTCTCGGGCCAACGCGACCATGACAGCGCCACTATCGAAACCCGCACCGGCGCCGGCGACAATGTGACGATTTCGCTGACGCCCAACGCCGTCAAGGTGCCCGCGGATGGAGCCTCGACAAGAATCTCTGTGCGCGTCGGCATGTTTGGCGACGGTCCCGTCAGTGAGCGGGTGTTGAACCAAATTGATTCCCGATTGTCACTGACGCGGACACCTGTTCAACCGGCGCCAGTGGCGTCTACGCCGTATCAGGCGGGTGCACCACAAAATTCCGCTGGGCAGCTGGTGCCAGTCGTTACAGCGCCGCCAACGTATCAAACAGGACCGCCGCCGCTCGCCGGTGGGCAATGAGTGTGGAGCGAGATGCCTTCCGCCTCGCCACTTTGGTGTTGGTCTGATACCATCCCACTATGAGCCGTTCCGCGCCCGGGCCAGGTCCCATTCTAATGTCCACACCGTTCCTGGACCGCTACTCGCCGGCGTTTCGGCCGACCTGGTTTGATTTTCTTTTCATCCTCGCCGGCGTAAGCATTTCACTTTTGTTAGCTCAGTGGAGCGCATTCACCCCTCGGGACACCGATGCCACGCCCGCCTGGGTCAAGGATCACGTTCTACCGTTTTTGCCAACATTGCTATTCTTGCCCGTCGGCATTTTGTTGTTTTGGCCGCTGTTTTTCCTGACCCAATGGCTGCGCGGCCGCACCGATGCGATGAGCAGCGGCGAATGGCTCTGGGGCGTGGCCTGGCTGGCGGTGTTGCCGTGGACCTGCTGGGTCGTCTGGCAACGCTGGGACACGCTGCCCGAAACGCTCCAACCCGAGCACTCCAAACGTTGGATTTTCCTGGGTTACGCCGTTGGCGTCCTGGCGTTGGGATCACTGGCGGCGATTCTGACGTTGCTCGGCGTTTTCGGCCGTTGGCGGCAACCCTGGACGCATAGTTTTTGTTTGGTCCTGTTAATCTGGCCGGCCATCTGGTTGGCTTGTTGCTTGGCATGGGGCATAGAAATCAAGTGAAACGCGTGCTCGGTCTCGACATCGGCGGCGCCAATCTCAAGCTGGCTCACACAGACGGCACGGCACGGACGGCGCCGTTTGAGCTTTGGAAGCAACCAACGCAGCTTGCGCCAGCGCTGCGTGACCTGATAGCGTCCGCGCCAGCGTTTGACATCATCGCGGTGACAATGACGGGCGAGATGTGCGATTGTTTCGAGACCAGGCGCGAGGGCGTTGAAACCATTCTGGATGCGGTAGAAACAATCTTTGGCCAAACGCCCTTGCGAATCTGGCGAAACGACGGCCGTTTCGTGGACATGGTCACGGCGCGGCAAACGCCCTATGGCGTGGCCTCCGCCAATTGGCTTGCGCTTGCCACTTTCGCGGGACGCTTCGCGCCCGTTGGCCCCGCATTATTGATTGACATGGGTTCCACAACGACCGACATCATACCTGTTGTCGATGGCAAACCCGTGCCGCAGGGCCGCACCGATTTTGAACGCCTGCAATCGGGAGAGTTGCTCTATCGCGGTGTTCGGCGAACACCCTATCCCTGGACCATTCAAACCGATTTGACCGCCGAGTTATTCGCCACGATGCTCGACGCTTATTTGCTGTTAGGCACCGTTCCGGAAAACGCGGAAGATCATGGCACAGCCGACGGCCGACCGGCAACCATTGACCACGCCCACACTCGGCTGGCGCGTATGCTCGGCCGGGATGGCGACCACTGCCCGCCAGGGGCCACCATGAAGCTTGCTCGCATGGCTGCGGCCCATGTCGCCCAAGAGATGAACACCGCAATTCGGCGCGTTTCTGAGCGGATTGGCTCAAAACCGCAGTACATCATGACGGCCGGCTCTGGGGAAGCTGTGGCGTTGCAGGTAATCAAGTATTATGATTGGGCGCCACCGGCGTTGTTGGTGTCATTGAAAGAACAATTAGGCCCGGGGCTTTCCAGCGCGGCCTGCGCCTATGCCGCCGCCACCTTGGCCGCGGAGCGTGAGGATGCCAACTGAACTGGTCGTCAAAGTCGGCGGCAGTCTTTACAGTTTGCCCAATCTTGGTCGCTATTTGCGAACGTGGCTCGGCACTCAGCTACCACGCCGTGTCCTCATCATCCCCGGAGGTGGCCCGGCCGCAGATATGGTTCGTCACGTCGATGCGCTTGATCAACTCGGCGAACAACGCTGCCATTGGCTAGCTCTGCGAGCACTCACCCTTACGGCTCACGTCCTGGCTGCGCGACTGCCCGGCGGGTGTGTCATTGACAACTTGGATGACCGGCAAAAGGCATGGCGGCGTGATCAAATGACGATTCTTGACATGCATGCTTTCGCTCTTGCCGACGAAGCACGCCCCGATCATTTGCCGCATTTGTGGGCTGTCACCAGCGACTCTCTGGCGGCGCGGGTTGCGATCGTGGCCGGCATTCCTGAATTGGTTCTGTTGAAATCGTGCGACATGCCCGCTGATTGCGATTGGCAAGAAGCCGCGCGGCGTGGATTTGTCGACACCGCATTTCCTGAAGTGCTAGCCAAAGCAAACCCAAAACTGCGGGTCACGACGCTGAACTTTCGACGCTGGCTGGCTGCTGATACCAGCGCAGCACCTGAGCAAGATCTGCCACCTTGAGGCCATGCACCTCGCCATCGCGCTTGTTCGATTCGCAAACCGCGCCTCGCACGGCAAACCAAGTTGGCCGCAACTCAACCAAGCTCACGATTTGACGCAGTCGTAGTGAGCCTGCCAAGGCGATTCGCACCCCTGCGGTGTAGCACTGATGGGACAGTCGGCGCAGTTCTTCGACCTTCATCCAATCCAGCAACGACGCCGGCCGCTGCGAATTACCGGGCGGCTGCCACATCTTGTCAAAGGTATCCACCAACAGCACGCCACCGCGCTGGCGCAGCGCAAGCTTGGCCACGTCTTGCCAGTGCGGGGCACAAGCGCGCTTCCAATCGGCATAGGCAACGGTGACAAGCTCCGGGGCATTTGGTTTGCGCGCGATGCGTCGCCGAAAGGCCAGCAGTCGGCGCTGCCAGTCCTTTTTGCGGCCCATCTTGGCCAAGCCGCATTTCACATAGGCCAATCCCTCCAGGACATCGGCCTCATCCACCTCCGCCAACTCGCCGAGTGCCGCGCTGACGGGCTTGCGGCCCCCAATTATCCGCACAATCTCCTTCACCATTTCAGGATTCGCCGGTCCCAAAGCACCATTGCGAGGCTCCTTGATGTCAATCAAATCGGCCCCACCCTCCAGCGCGGCAACTGCCTCGGGGGCGTTGCGCACACTTACCAAAAGTCCTGCTGGCGGTGGCGGACTTGGCGGAGCGTTTTCGACCTCGAAAAAATACAGGGAACCTGAACAACGGTGAAAGGGCAAGGGCCGCGCCTGTGCAAACACGAAGCCATACATGGCGGGCTTTTGAAACCAGGCCGGGTTGTTGAAATGTAAGCACTGATCGTGTGCAAACGTCTCCGGAGTTTTGTAGGTGCGGCAATCCACCACCTGGGCTTCGCCGACAATGCCCCCCCGTTGCTTGGCGGTTTCCCGAAGATAGGCGGGAACATGCGCCCACGTTTCGGGCCGTGCGTCCGCGACCCGGCCGGCGTGAATCAGCACGCGGCCGCGTCGGCGCGTCGACCAGCGCCGCACATCGATGGTTTTCAGACCGTGGGCCACCAGGGTGGCCCACGGTTGTTTGATTGAGATGGCGTAGTTCACGGTTGCCGATTTGGGTGCATTTCGCAACTACTTGTTCAAACGTACACGTTGGCTATTGTATCAACCATGGTTCACTTCGCAACCTTCTTATTTACAGTCACATAATTTGCGACACCCATAACCCCGAGCTAGGCTAGAGTGCGAACTCCGAGACCTGAAATTCTCGGCGTTGATACCGTTATTGCCGTCCCAACAGCACTGGACCCCCTGCCCATGGCAGTACGCATCGAAACGATGGCCGAGCCGCTCCCCGGCTACCGGCTTATTGAGCGCCTGGGCGGCGGCGGCTTCGGCGAAGTTTGGAAAGCCGAAGCCCCAGGCGGTATGTTCAAGGCTATCAAGTTCGTCTACGGTGACCTGGAAGCCGCTGATGAAGACGGGGCAAGGGCCGGCCAGGAATTCAAGGCTCTTCAGCGCGTTATCACCGTCCGCCATCCCTTTATTCTCTCACTCGAACGCTTCGATGTCATCGACGGCCAGCTGCTAATTGTGACGGAACTGGCCGACCGCACGCTCTGGGACCGCTTCCGCGAATGCCGCGCTCAAGGTTTAGTCGGCATTCCGCGCGAAGAGCTGCTGCACTATCTGAACGACACATCCGAAGCGCTCGACCTGATGAATTCGCAGTATCAGCTGCAGCACCTCGACATCAAACCGCAAAACCTGTTCTTGGTCCACAACCATGTCAAGGTAGCCGACTTCGGCCTGGTCAAGGACCTCGAAGGCATGCTGGCCTCCGTCACCGGCGGCGTCACTCCAGTTTACGCGGCCCCGGAGACGTTTGAGGGCAAGGTCAGCCGTTTCAGCGATCAATACAGTCTGGCCATTGTCTACCAAGAACTACTGACGGGACAGCGGCCCTACACTGGCACCACACTGCGTCAGTTAGTGATGCAACATTGCCAGGGCACGCCCGACTTAAAGTCCCTGCCGTTTGACGACCGGCCAATCGTGTCACGTGCGCTGGCGAAGAACCACGAAGACCGGTTTCCGAGTTGCCAGGCCTTTGTGGACGCGTTGCATGTCGCGGGCAAGATTATGCCTCAGGCGGTCCAGGTCCCGGTTG
>DASRAT010000107.1:0-4822 GCA_035638015.1 Gemmataceae bacterium
CTTGTTGTCCACGATCAAACCCGCCTGGTAAGCCATCAGCCGCGCCAGCGCGGGTTTGTCCTTCTCATCTACCGCAGCTCGCAGATCGATGGCTTTTTTCAGCACCTCCGTCGAAATTTCGGCCAGCCCTATCTCGCTGAGACCGGCGCCGCCAATGCGATCCACTAGTTCACAGTAAGCCAGCGCCTTGGCACTCGGCTCGGCCTGCAACTCGGCATACGCGACAAGTACGGGGTAAAGCGCCTTGGCATGCTCCGCCTTTTCAAACACCGCCTTGTCGGCCAGCAGTTTCCTGGCAACATTCACCACAAATGCCCGCTCGTCCGCATCCTTGACCTTGGCATTCGCCGCCGCCAGCACCAGATCGATTTGTCGCTCCAGCGGCGCTGCCTTGGCCGCGCGGTCATATATTTTCAAGGCAATGCTCAACCGGTCGTAAGTGGACTGAGCCTTGTTGACCGAATCGAACTGGGCCTTGAGCGGCCCCACGTTTTTGGCCACATCCGTCGTTTTCATGAATTGATTGACCATCCCGAAGAAGTGGTCAGCGACCTTTGGCTGGTCCTCCGCCGGGGCGTATGCCATCGCGCCTTCGAGTGCCAAAAGTTGGGGCGTGGTCAACGTGAAGCTGTTGGCCTGCACCGTCGCCAATACGTTCCACATTTCCTCTTGCCGTTTGGCCGGCGCCCGATCCTTTTCCGTCAAGAGTTTGAACAAGGCTGTGGAAGATTGCATCCTGCTTTTGCCGAGCTGGGCATCCGCAAGCGCCAATAAGGCGTCGTGCTCTTGTTTCTGGTCCGCCAGCAAGGTGTTCTTGTCCGCGATCTGGTCCAGAGCTTGATGGCAGCCAGCCCAGTTCTTCTGCGCATACGCCAAGGCGGCTTCCACAAGGTATTTCTTGTTGAGCCCGGTGTCGAGCAGCGTCACCATGGCGCCCTTGGTTGCGTTGCTCAAACCCATGCCATTCAAGTGTTCGCTCAAATCGCTCTTGTGCGCCAGCAGCGCCAGCATGGTCTTTTCATCCTTGTCCGCCAGCTTGAGGAGGCGGCCGGTCAGCTTTTCCATGGGCACATCCCATTCGCCTTCCGGCGGCGACTTGACCAGGGCGAGATAGCGTTCAAAGGCATGGTCCGGATTGCCGCCGCCGGCAGGCGCCAGGCATTTGTCCATTTCAACAAGGCATTGCCAGCTGCTCGGGGCGGGGCCAAAAGTCTTGCCGTAATCGGCCACGCAGGCCACGGCGTCCTTGAGGGTCACGTTCGCCGCCCCCAGCATTTCGGCGTGGGCCATTTTCACCCATTCGAGGACGGGCCGTTGCTGCTCGGGAAGAAGATTTTTGTAAAGAGCGACAATTTCCAGCAGGACATAATCGTGAGGCTTGTCCTTGGAGCCGTCGAGACGCGCTTTCAAGGCCACAAAAACCTTGGTTTGCACGGCCGCTTGTTTGTCGCCCAGCAGATCGCCGCGATCCTTGACTTCCTTGAGTGCCCCGTGGAAGTTGTCCTGTGTTGTCAACCAATCGATCTTGGCCTCGCACAGCGGCAAACGCAGGCCCGCGACTTCCGCGGCGCATTGCGGCTGCTTCACCGCGAATGCGTCAAGCTCGCCAAAGGCGTCGTCGAACTTGTTGGCTTGCCGGAGTTTGTCCACCTTGGCGGTCACAGCCGCTCGCTCGTCATCACAATTCTGCGTGAGCGGTGAGGGCGGCGAAGGCGGCGAGGGCGGCTGAGTCGCCCCTCCCATCATCATCGCGCTGCCGATGACGCCGCCGATTAACAGCACGCCCACCGCCAGCAGCAGCCATTTCTTTGCGCCACCACGTTCTCCATCATCATCATGCCATTGGTCGGCGTCCGTCGCTCCTTTGATGCGAATGTCGTGATCGGTTGCCGCATTGCGGCCCGGCGGTCGCGGCTTCAGGGTTCGCTGCTCATTGTGCTCCACGGTGTCCGAGGATTGTCTAACGCCGGTCTTCATTGCCGGGTCGCCAACAACCACCGTGCCGGGTTTGATTGAACCGTCGTCGGTATCCTTCGTAGGTGACCCCCGGTCATGTGCCGGAGTTTGCCGAACCGGCCTGGCGCCCGGTTCCAGCACTGTCTTGGCGACTACAGGGCCTGCCGCCGCCGGCCGTTGTGGCTTGATGGTAGGCAATTTGTCCGACGGCATTGTCGGCCGCGGCTCAAGTTTCCGAGGCGTAGGTTTGGTCGTCGCCGGTTTGGGGGAGCGAACCGCTTGCTCCAGCTCCAGGTAAAACTCCATGCAGCTCGCAAACCGATGCTGCGGTTTTTTAGCTAGCGCTTTAATGAGCACTTCCTGCTCCGCTGCCGGCAGCGGATCTAGCGGCGGCGCTTTCTGCAAATGGGCCTCGCGAAGCTGCTTCTGTGTCGAGAAGTCAAACGGCAATTTGCCCAGCCGCAGCTCGGCGTAGCCGTAGGCGAAGCAATACTGGTCCGACTTGCGATCGACGAACTCGCCGTCGAACATCTCGGGCGCTTGATACGCCACCGTGCCGCCCATCGTGTACGACACGTTGCGGCCCTTGGCCATCTGCTTGGCCAAATCAAAGTCGGCCAGCTTGGCGACGCCGTTCACCAGCAAAATGTTTTCCGGTTTGATGTCGCGGTGCTGAATGCCCAGCCCGTGCAAGTAATCAAGCGCCTCGGCCAGCCCCTTGAAATACTCGAGCAGTTCATCGACAGGAATGCCGTCTTCTCCCGCTCGCTTGCATTCCGTCAAACGTTCCTTCAGGCTGCCGCTGGCCAGTTCCATCACAATGCACAGCTTGCGGCCGTAGCGAAACCATTCGATCGCCTGAAGCAGGTGAGGATTGTTTTTGTCCTTGAAAAGCTGCAGGGAAGTGAGCACGCGCTTCACCTCATCGGTGTCCATGCCGCTTTTGGAGCGTTTGATGGCATAGTTGCCGCCGCCGCTTTGCCGGCGCACTTTCCAGACCTCACCGAATCCGCCTTCGCCGATCGGCTTGTCGTCCAGAAGTTCATAAAGATTGTTGTTGCCCTTGATCACAGCGCCGCGCCCGAAATCAACGATGGCGCTGGCTGTCAAACCCGCGCTGGGTTGCCACTCCTCGGTGTAACCCACCGCTTCACGCAGCGCCATGATGAACGCCGTGCAAGTGTCAAAGCGCTTCTGCGGTTTTTTGGCTAAGGCCTTGTGCAAAACTTCCCGCTCGGCCACGGGCAGCGCTTCCAGATTGGGCAGGTCGTTTTGGTGGGCATGACGCAGCTCCCTGTGCGTGGCAAAATGAAACGGCAACTTGCCCAACCGAAGTTCGGTGTAGGTGTAAGCGAAGCAATACTGGTCCGATTTGCGATTGACGAAATCGCTGTCAAACATCTCCGGCGCCTGGTACGCTGGCGTGCCGCCCATGGTGTGCGACACGATGCGCTGGGCCGCCATCTCCTTGACCAGATCGAAATCGGCCAGCTTGGCGACACCCTCTATCAACAAAATGTTCTGCGGCTTGATGTCGCGGTGCTGAATGCCCTCGTCGTGCAAATAGTCGAGCGCCTCGGCCAGGCCCTTGAAATACTTGAACAGCTCCATCACCGGAATGCCGCGCTGGCCTTCGCGCTTGCAAGCCACCAGCCGGTGTTTCAGGTCGCCCCCGCTCGCCAGTTCCATGACGATGCAAAGCTTGCGGCCATACTCAAACCAGCGATGGATTTGCAGCAAATAGGGGTTCTTCAGCTCCTTGCCCTTGAGCAGTTCGAGCGATTCACGCACGCGCTGCACATCGGAGGAGTTGACGGAGCTTTTGGTGCGTTTGACGGCGAAGCAAACGCCGCTGTTTTGCTCGCGTGCCTTCCACACTTCCCCAAATCCGCCGCGGTCGTCAAGTAACTGCAACAGCTCAAAGCCTTCAATGATGGCGCCCGGCGCGAAATCCAGCACACCTGTCTTGGGAATCACGCTGCGCGGCGCCGGCGTCGAAGTCGCCAGGGACGGCGTCGGCCGCACCGAAGGATGCATTTCAACCAGCTTCTGCAGATCCGCGTACTGGACCGGAAAGCGCTTCTGGTAGTCTCCCAGCTTGACCTGGACGCCGTGCATCAGCCGAATGCGATATTCTTCAAAGATCAAACTGGCCGGCACGGTCTCCGCAGTGCCCAGTTCCTTGTATTTGAGGATGTAGGAATCAAGGTCCGGAGTCTGCCCCTGCTTCCAGCGGTATTCCAGGTCGGTTTTGACCAGCTCGGCGTAAACTTGTCCGCGGGCCTGCGATTCAAATGGCGGAATGTAGTTGGTGAGATCGGGGGGTTGCTGATCGTGCAGAATTGCGTATTTCCATGCTTCCTCGAAACGATTCAGATATCTCTGAAGATCGTCCCAGGCTTCCGTCCGCATCACGCCGAGATCGTCAGGAAGGGACATGGATTACCAAGAAAACACGCCAATAAAGACGAGGCTCCACGCAACAGCACCGAAGGCAATCCGGCGGCACACGTCGGAGGGACTTCCGGATGGGCAGACGGAACGCGCAAGGCTATTTAATGTACCAGATCTTTCAATTTAAGGGGCCGAAAGTCGGATTGCAAGCAGAGATTTGTTTCGCATCGTGAAATGATTGGCACGCTTAATGCTATACATGAGGACACGTCGGTGCGGCACTTTCACTTGATCCGTTGCAGCGCCGCCTGGGCCGACGCCGTGACGCGCGAACCGGGGTCGCCATCGGCCAATGTGCGCAATAGAGCTTTGGCCTCCTTGCTGCCATTGGCTTCCAAAATAATGATGGCTCGCAACGTCTGCAGCTTTTCGCCGCCCAGGGGGCTATCCAGCTTCTTCAACAACAACTTGA
>DASRAT010000108.1:0-12174 GCA_035638015.1 Gemmataceae bacterium
GTCCGGCGTGACCGTCAGCACTTCGCCGTCCGGCATGATCACGGTTTGCAGGATCGGCTTCAGCTCGTAGCCCAACTCCCTGGCTCGTCGCCGCAGTTGCTTCTCCAAACGCTCACGCACTTGCTCGGCGTAAGCGACTTCCTCCTTGCGCATGTAGGCGATGCCGGGCCGCATCAGGTTGTAGAGAATGCGCGCCAGCTTGTGCGCGGTCGCGGTGATCGCTTTGGGAGCGCCGAGGCGGTCCCGTTGGCGACGCAGGTACGCGCCCAGATAGCTGTGGCTGCGCATCAGGCTCCACGCTGCCAGGCGTAGCGCGCTGGCGGCGCGGTTCTTGCCCTTGCGGGTCTTGCTCGATTGCACCTTGCCGCCGGTCTTCTTCCAGTTGGGACACAGGCCGAGCCAGCTCGTAAACTGCTTGACGCTCGGCCACTTGGTGAAGTCGGTGCCCAGCTCGCTGATCAACGTCAAGGCGTGCACCTCGTCGATGCCTTCGATCGTCGTCAGATCGATGCCGACCAGGTAGTAGAGGGCCGTGCGCACGTCGAAACGCGGATCGTGCGGCTTGCGGCCACGCTGGCGCGGCTTGGACGGCAAAGGCGGCAGGAGGGTCTGACGCCGCATCGTGTGCAACTGCTGGGCGATCAAGCCGTCCAGTTCGGCGATCACCGTTTGGTAATGCTCCCACATCACCAGGTTCAGTTTCAGCTCCGTCAGGTGCTCCAGGCGATAGCGGCCATCCAGCGCCGTGGCCATCTCCGCGACCGTGTGCCGGCAGCGGCGGTCGCGCAGTTTGGCCAGCCGCTGCGGATCACGCTCGCCGGCAAGGATGGCGCGGATGATCTTCAGGCCGGTGACGCCAGTGACGTCGCCAAGAACCTTGGTCAGCTTGAGGTTCATGAGTTCGAGAGCCTTCTGCATGCGTTGGATGTGCTGGCCCGACAGCCGCACGTGGTTGGCGCGCTGCCGCACCAGGTCACGCAGGGTCTGCGTGGCCTCGTCGGGCTGAAACACGGACGGCAACAGGCCATGCCGGTGTAGTCGTTGGATCCATTGGCAATCGCGGCGATCCGTTTTGGGCCAGCCCTTGATTTGCCGAGTGAACGTGGGCGCGGTCGTGATGACGTGGAAGCCGGCTTCCAGCAGCGTCAGAAACAGGACGTGGCCGTAGACGCCAGTCGCCTCCAGGGCGACGGTGCTGACGCCGTGCTGGCGCAGCCAGGCAACGAGTTGCCGCAGGCCGGGCGTGTGGGCGGGGAACTCGCGTACCGCCGCGTCGCCGCCGTCGGCATCGACGCACACCCAGTGGGTGGCATCGCCAACGTCGATGCCAGCCGCCTTGGGATGCTGCACCGCCAGCGCCGCCAGTTCGGCGCAGGCGGCCATCTCGACATTTTGCTTCGCCATGACAGACTCCTTCGCATAGGATGGGACATGGAAAAGTGTCCGGCGGGGGAGTCGGCAAAGGGCGCCAGCCGTCCCAACGGGATCGGCCGCTTCTCACCAGGACGGTGATCGGCGGCCGTCACCAAACGAGTGGGCCGGAAATCGCCCCCCAGCCCAGTCGAACAAACGGGCGGAGTGAAAGCGCTCACAGCACCAGAAACGAATCGGGCATCAACACCGGACGCTCAAGGATGTGATAGGCGCTGCCCCAAGTTCCTGGCCCAGTGGGCCAGCCACCGGCTGGAAGGGATGCGAACAAGCAGCTCGTCGAGCAGGTCTACTAAAATGCCGTCCAGGTGGGCATCCCGGCCGTCACTGGCGGCGAGGGGACCGAGCTCCCGCACGACTTCCTGAACAGCGAAGCCATCTTCATCACCACCTTCAAGAAGCTGTTCAATGGCAGGTCAGTCTTCGGCGCGCCGGGATCGACCCGGCCGATTGTGAGCCTGGGCGGCGTGCTGGTTGATGATGCTCACAGCTGCCTGACCATTGCCCGGGAGACTGTCACCGTCGGCCTGGAAGGTGGTAGCGAGGGGTACAAACAGCTCCTGACCCTCTTCCGTTCCGTCCTCGCCGACCAGTCGCCAGGCAAGCTTGCCGAGATCCAGCAGGGCTATCCGTGGACCACGATGCCGGTACCGTACTGGGCGTGGATTGACCGACAACAGGAGGTGGCAAATATCCTCGCCGGGATGCGTGACAACGACGCGCTGACTTTCTCATGGGACCTCATCAAGGACGATCTGGCCGCCTGTCAATGCTTCATCTCCGGCAGGCGACTCGAAATCACTCCTCAACTTGTGCCGATCGAATAGGTGCCGAGCTTCGCAAAGGCTAAACACCGGTTCTTCCTGTCGGCCACCCTGATCAACGACTCGATCCTGCTTAAGGAATTCGGCGTGTCGCGGGAAGCCGCGACTAACACCATCAGACCACCGATCGTTGGCGACATTGGCGAGCGCATGGTTCTGGCCCCGAGCCTCATTGACAAGAGCCTCGAGCCGGAGATCCCCGGACTATGCAAGAAAGTGGCCGAGCGGGGCTACAACGTCGTCGTATTGGTTCCATCCTTCAAGGCGGGCGACCGGTGGGCGAACGCCGGTGCGACGGTCGTGCCGAAGGAAGAAGTGAGCGGGACGGTGGAGAAGCTCCGCACGTTGAAGGGCAACTTCGTCGTCCTGGCCAACCGCTACGACGGCATCGACCTGCCGGACGACGCCTGCCGCGTGCTCGTTTTGGACGGGCTGCCGGCAGGCGAATCGTACTACGATCAGCACCTCGCGTCGGTGCGCGCCGACTCCGCGTTGGTCACCGGCCGCGTCGCCCAGACGATCGAGCAGGGTCTGGGCCGCGGCGTCCGTTCCGGGAAGGATTGCTGCGTGGTTCTCCTTTGCGGCTCCCACCTCGTCCAGTTCGTCGGCGTGAAGGAGCGGCTGAATCTCTTCTCGCCTGAGACCAAGCAGCAATTCGTCATCGGGCAAGAAATCGCGAAGTTGGCGAAGCAGGGAACCGGAACCTCGGTGCAAAAGCTGTTCGACTTGATGGGCAAGTGCCTGAAGAGCGACCAGGGGTGGAAAACCTATCACGCGAAGAAGATGATCGGTCTCGCCCCGGTGAAGCACGATGCCGCGAAACTCGACATTGCCCTGGCCGAGCGGGCGGCATCACCAAAGTTCCGGGCCGGGAGCGCGATCGAGGCCGGTGAACTAGTCCAGAAAGATCTGGACCCGAGGAAGATGGCAGCCGAGTCAGACAAGGGCTGGTTCGTGCAGATGGCCGCCAACTACTTCCACGCCTCCGACCCGAACCGGGCACAGGAGATGCAACGGAAGGCGTTTGAGTGGAACCGCCTGCTCTTCCGCCCCGTCGCCGGTGTCCGCTACCAGAAGATGATCGCCCGTGCGGGGCTTCAGGCGCAGAACACGCTCACCTGGGTACAGACCCACACCGACCCGAATGCCATCACCGTCTCCGTCGAGGCGTTGGTCAACAATCTGGTCTTCGGTGTACACCATTCGATATTCGAGCAGGCGTGGGCCGATCTCGGCACGATCTTGGGGTTTAAAAGTGAGCGGCCCGAAGAGGAACAGGGGAAGGGACCGGACGCCCTCTGGGCCATGCCAGAAAACCACTACCTGCTGACGGAGGTCAAAAACGAGGTCGAGGTCGACCGGACTGAGATTCAACAGCGCGAGGCCGAGCAGATGTCGAACAGCGCGAACTGGTTCGAGAAGGAGTACGGGAAGGGCGTGCCGATCACACTCTTGATGGTGCATCCCGCCGAGGACTTGGCCGACTCAGCGTACCCGCCGACGAAGACGAAGGTAATGACGCTCAGGAAACTCGAGGAGCTTCACGCCCGGCTGCGTGCGTTCGCAGCCGCATTAGCGTCGAAGGCCCCCGAAGCGTGGACGGGCACCGAGATTGGCGCGCTCCGCGCGAGCCACTACCTCGACGCGGGTAGCATCCGGTCCAACTACTGCGTGCCTGTGAAGCGTTAGCAAAGTCTAAACACAAACATGGGGTCTAGATTCCGATAAAGAACTTCCACGCTAGGGTCCGACACATCGGGGTCAATGGGACGTCGATGGGACCGACGCAGCTGCTGTCTGAAGCAGTTCCCTAGCTAGCAGTGCAGTGGAAGGTCCAACTCAACCGCAGCTTCGGCGAGCACACTCCGATGCGCCGCCTAACCCCCCCCCGCGACGAGCGGCGGGCGGTCTGAGGACGGACACGCCATCAATAGCGAATGTCGCCGTTGGCAACACCGAACCTCCCGTCTACCGCTCATGCCTTCGCGCGCGACCGGTGGATCATGCGCTCTGCGTCTCCATTTTTCGCGAGTTCAGTTTCTGGCGAAGTCGTCTGCTAGCTTCAATCAGCGAGTTGCGGGAAGCCAGGTGAATCGTGAGTGCGTTTGGGTTCACACCGTCTTGCCACGCCCGATCTGCCCACTCGGGTTTCCCTTTGAACAACCACGCCTGAATGACGAACTTCCCGGCATTAAAACAGTACTCTTCGTCGAAAATCTGCCTCGCCAGAGATTGGCGGTCTGCGCCGGGGCCAACGTCGCCAAAGATGGCTTCCAAATCTTCCAGGTATTTGAAATGGTGTGGGTTAAGCAGAATGACGTTCTCCTCATGCCGATATATGGCGGCTCGGCCGGACAATTCTTCGAGGATGGCTGGGTCTTCTGCAAAGGAGACTTGGGGAATCCCTGAAAACTGTTGGGACGGCGAGCGGTGGCCAGTGGCCGGCTGCGTAGATTGCCGAGACCGCTGGGCAGACGACTTACCCCCAGAGGACGTCGAACCATTCCGGCCGTGCAGGAAAAGGTCGCCCTGGTCTTCACCTCCGGGCTTCACCCTAAAACGGCCTTCGCCAGCTGCATTTAACTCATCTAGGAAGGCCTTCAGGCGTTTCATAACACCGGTATGATTGGAATTTTTCTGGGCTTGCCGCTCGATGTACTGAACGAGCCATTTGGGGCGCTTGCAGCGGATTAGTTCTGCAAATTCCTCTACGCGAACCGGTTGGAGGTCCCCATTCCGATCCAAAATCGCGTCGCGATAGGTGTTATTCTTCACGCGGGCGCTATCTGGCAACAGGATTTGCACGGCGATGTTGCTGCTGCCGAACGTAACGCCAAAGGCGCCACTTATCCGTGACCAGCCGACATGCATATCGTAGCATTCGTTTTTCCAGACCAGGCAAATGTGGTCTCCACGGATGCCAAGCCCGTATGCATCCATCGTCTTCGCCCGGCTGTTTCCCTCCTCGTCCTCGCCATACTGGCCGCGAAGTTTGCAGTAACGAATGACTAGCGGGCCATAGCGGGGATGGTGTGCCGAGATTTCGTGGTTCTTTTCGGAGTGGTTCACGGTCAACTTTTCTAAACCGTACGCAGTCCTATTGTCCTGGGCGTCGGTCGTCATGTTGGAAGCGCGAACAACGACGCCATCGGCGAAGCGAAAGAAGCGTTGATTGAGAAGTCGCATCAGCCAGTTCTTATGGCGATATTCCCGAAGCAGTTCGGCCACAGTATCGTGAAGTGCATTGTGTCCCAGTAACACCACTTCAGTCCAGTCGCGGTCGTGGGGCCGGTTGGATTGTCGCGCTTCAATCGATTGCCTCTTCTTGACGTAAATGGGGAAGTCAGCGTCAGGTTGATGATCTGCGGCGAGGATGATCTGCGACACGCACCCAGCCTTACACGACCGGTAGACGACTCCATGCGGACTCACCTTGAGCGCGCTGATCTTTCCGCCCTGGCCATAGTTGTTGTCGATGCCCAGCCGCTTGCCGGTGCTCGCAAGGTCCATGAGCCGGCCCATTTCCTCACCATCCATTCCAGGCCCCTCATTGTAGAGGCCCAACTTGGGGACGCCTTCGACGTGCTCAATGAACCACTCGATGCGCCCCGGAGGGTCTTGCATCACTGCGTTTTCTTCCGCATTTTTGACAAGTTCCCGAACGACCGTCCCTGTTGGGCAATCGGCTATCAGGTGATGAATGGCAAACTCTTGATTTCGGTATTGGAGAGATTCGCACTGTGTTGTGTCCGGCATGTTGCACCTCAATGGCTTTTCGAAGTTGCTTTTCCTAATCTACGTGCTAGAATAAATGTTTTCAATCCGTTTATCCGTTTTTTAAGCGTTCATAGCAAAATAATCCGTTCTCAGGACCTTCGGAGGTCACTCATGCTGACAAAGCTGTCCGAATTCCGCTGGCACGTTTTCTCGAAGGGTTACAAGTGTGAGGATTGCACCTTACGACGCGGAGAGAAAGCTAGAGTCGTCGTTCCGAAATGGTGGAACAATGATCCGAGCGAAGCAGAAAAGCTAGAAGAGGCTGAAGTGACTCTGACGGAGGGAGATTTGAACGAAGTCTTCCCCTTAGATGAAGAGCCCGGACTGTATCGGAAATTTGCAGGTCTCGACCTGATAGAGGAGGCGATACTCAGATTTGCGGATCGATGGGGGCCTTTGGAAAACGCTCACGAGGTCGAGCCCGACGAATATGAGAATACGATGGTCGCTTTCGTAGGTGATACGACCCAGGAGTGGTTCACGCAGATTCGCCGCATGAGAGCTCTCGTGGAACTGTGGGACGTACTTCAGGGAAAAACCAAGAGGAAGCTGGCTGACCTGATCGATACGGTCATATCGGAATGCAACTGGTCCTGGGACGTGGAAATCCGGTTCAAGGAGTATCCTGACCTCAACTGGCACCAAACGTTTCGTGAGCGAGATTGGCCGGGGTTTTCAGCATTGGAATCCGGGCGAACCCGCGAAGTGGCGCGGACTTGTCTTTTCGATCTAGTGAACGAGTCGTTGTGGGGCTCCTGTTCGCCGTGGCTGAGCCCGAACGATAGCGACGACGCCGTGACGGTGTGCTTGACGCCCCATAATCTGAAGGCGGCCATGTGGCTCATGTTCGCCCAAGAACTCACCGGTGAGAAAGACCTGAAGCAATGCCTGTACTGCAAGGGCTACTTTGAGGCCAGTACGGATACGAAGGACCGCCGGCAAAGGAGCGACAAGAAATACTGCAGTCCGAAATGTCGCGGGGCTGCGTTCCGAGAACGAGGCGGAAATGTAGCAACCAAAAACAACGATTTGGGAGCTGAAGGTTAGGGTCCCAGAAAAGGTACCGGCGTGGTCACGGAATCCCCTGCTATTATCAGTGTGCCAATTGCGGGTCCAGGTCAAAAGCAAAAACGCTGCCATTCAAGTCGCTGGCAATACAAACGTTGGCACCGCGCGCCCACCGCACGTCAGTCAGGGCGACCGGACTGCGCCATTTGACAAGAACTACTCCATGGTCATTAATGACTATGATCCATGCTCCGTCTCGAAGGGGTGAGAGAAATGCACAAAGTCCCAAATTGTTTACAGCTGTGGGTTGGCGGGGGGGCAAAACGCCAAGCCTTAAAGGTGTGCGTCCGGCGAATCGCGTGGGTGGTGAGGTGCCCGGTGCCAGGGAAGTCGGGAGAAACGTCAGGCTGGTGTGTCGGCGTGGCCAACTGCGGAGGTGGGCGGTGGCGGAGATGTCGGGGCCACGGCTCGCGTTGCTTGCCAACGGTCCGGCAACAACTCGGCGAGTTGCTCGGGCGGCGTGTGCGGCAGACGCTTCAGCGCGTCCTGGAGATACGCCCAGGGCTCGACATTCAGTCGATGGCACGTTGACGTGAAGCTGTAGAGCACCGCCGCCGTGCGGCCGCCTTTTTCCGAACCGACGAACAGGTAGTTCTTACGGCCGATGGCGATGCGTTTCATCTCGCGCTCGGCGGCGTTGTTGTCGATCGCCAAAAACCCCGCCTCGGTGTAACGGCACAGCGCCGTCCAATTGTTCAAAGCGTAGCCGAACGCCTCGCTCATCGGGCTCCTGGGCAACACCTGATCGCGTTGCTCTTTCAGCCAGGTCTGGAACTTGTCCAGAACCGGCACCGCCAACTCCTGACGCATTTGCAAGCGGGCCGCGTCGCCGAAATCGTTGTCTTTGGCGCGGCGTTCCAGTTCATAAAGCTGCGCGTAGTAGGCCAGCGCCTGATGCGAGCGTGCGGCATCGCTGCCGCGGGCGTCGTAAAACTTCCGCCGCGCATGGGCGTTGCAGGCCACTTCGAGGATCGGCGCGATGCCATCACGCGGGTCGGGCAAGTACAGGCGATCGTAGCCGCTGAAGGCATCGGCGTGCAAATAACCGCGATAATCCTTGAGAAATTGTTGCGGACCATCACGCTGGCGATTGAGCGTGAAATCAAAGACGTTGTACGGATGGGCGCGGTCACCCAGGTAGGCCCAAAACCGAGCCTTGTCCGTGGTGCCCGGCGCGTGGTCCAGGTTCTTGATCAGCGTGTCGTCGGTGTGCAACCATTGCGATTGCAACACCCGTGACACCATCCTGTCATAAAGGGGACGCAACAACTCGGCGCAGGCCGCCATCCAGTCGCAGGTGGTCGAGCGGGCGATGTCCACGCCCTGGCGGGCGAAGATGAATTCCTGACGATGCAGCGGCAGATGATCGAAGTATTTGCTGACGATCACCTGGGCCAACAAACCCGGCCCCGGCAAACCCTTGGCAATGGGTTGCTGCGGTTTGGGCGCGCTGAGGATGGCCGGCCCCCGCGGCAGCGTGGGCGCGACGATGCACATCGTTTCCGACGGCGTGATCGGCATGGTGTCCACAGCCGGCGCCACGGCGTCGGCTTGTTGCTGGCGCTCGGCACATTGGGGACAGAGATATTTATGAATCCAGTGTTGCCAGACGAACAGCGACGCCGGTTGATAATCGAGCTGTTCGCTCATGTCCGTGCCGATGTCGATGCGGAGCTGACCGCAGACGCACAGGCGTTCGGATTCGCTCAACTCATGATGCACGGGCCGACGCGGCAAATCCTTGGGCAGTGGCTTGCGGCCGTGCGGTTTGGTGTTGCGTTTGGGGGTCGGCTCGGCAGGCGTCGGCGCGGGTTCGTTGGCGGCGCTGCTTTGGTCCGCGGCCGGCTCCTCGAACAACAGCAATTGATCGGGATTGAAACGCTCGCTCTTGGGACCGTACAAACGCCGCAGCAAGAGATCGAGCCGATCGCGTAGTTCTTGCTTGTCGTGCTGTTCGCGTTTCAGGGTGCTGAGCAGTTCCAGGATCATGCGTTTGAGAATGGCATAATCGTCGGGCAGTTGCTCGGGCGTCGGCAAGAGAAGGTTGCCGGTGTGGACGGGTTCAGGCGTGGGAGCGGCCGTGCTCATGTAGATAAGACACCGCCGCCATCGATTGGTTCCGCAAAAAGCTTTGGATTTTCACAACATGTTGAGCTTGTGACACCCCTATGTCACAACTGGCAAGCTGTGCCGAATAGGCCAACGCCGCGCAACAAAAAAGGACGCCCGAAGACGTCCCACATGCTTGCACGGCCGGCGGCCCATCCCTCAGGCCGGCACGGGCCGGCGATAACGCTGGCGGCGTTTGACGCTGTCCAGATCGACGCCGTCCAGGAGCATTTGCAAATCGGCGGCGCGAATCTCCACGCCGGCGGCATCGGCCGGGGGAAAACGAAAAGTCCCGGCTTCCAGTCTTTTGTAAACAATGACAAAACCGTCCTCGTCCCAGTAGAGCAGCTTGAGGCGGTCGCTCCGGCGATTGCGGAACACGAACAATTGACCCGACAAGGGATCGCGCTGGAGTTGGTGGCGGACCAATTCGGCCAGGGTGTCGAAGCCTTTGCGGAGATCGGTCGCGCCACTGGCCAGCCAAATGCGCACCGCCGCTGGCAAGCTCAGGAGCATGGTCGGCCCTCCTCCAGGATGCTCAGCAGCCGCCGCAAGGTTGCAGCGTCGAAAGCGGGCCCGATGCACAGACGCCGGCCCGCCGCCAAGACCAACTCCAGCCCCGAAGTCGCATTGTCAGTGTCCTCCGCCGGTGCGGCCGGCGGCGGCACGACCCGAACCGGGACGAAGGCCGCGGCCTCGGCCAAGCGGCGCTGGAGTGTGCGCCGCCAGGCATAGAAACTAGCCTCGGACAAATGTTGCCGCCGACAAAAGTCGCGCACGGACAAGCCGCTGTTGCGTTATTGCCGCAGGGCGCCTCGCCAAAACCGTTCCTTGCGTGGGTCGCGATTTGTTGTCGTGGACATGGCCACCTCCTTTACGGAGGATTAAACCACGCCTGTCAATGACGGGTTTGGCCGGACGCTTACCCTTAAAGCACAAATCAATCCTCCGTCGGGCGCGATGTGGCGAAGTTCACCGCCGCGACTAAGTAAGACAAAAGCCCCGTCTGCAGAAACTGTTAGCAAATGTCCGCCGTCATGTTTGCAACGGTGCAAGATCACCCCCGATTTGTTGATCGCAATCGCCTCACTATGCGAGCAAACCGCAATCACACTCCCATCAGCGGAACTGACCAGACTTGAGACACGGCGGCCACTCACGGCGCTCCAAAGCATGTTTCCGCCTCGGTCATAACAAATAAGTCCGTCTGCACCTGCTTTTAACAAACGGCCAAACAGAATTGATTTGACCTCAGAAAACGTTTCCAAATCGTCGGGACATGGCAAGAGTAGTGTTTGCGACCAATAGAGGTCACGCCAATTCAACTCTGCCTCCGCTTCGTTTATCATTTTGCCATGTTTTGAAACACCCCTGTAATGGACAGTCGCAGTCGAGCTAAAGCCAAATCGTCTCCGCGTTTTTCCATTCGCAAGTCGCTTCTCAGTACAATGGTGGTAAGCCAACGTCCTGAACACTATTTGGAGATCATTCGTGAAAAAGCAGTGTCCAATTTCCTCCGCATAACATTTTCGCAGTTGGCGGGTCTCATCCCATTTGCACGAATCTTGGTCTGCGGTGTCCACTGTCCAACATTCATTTCCTGCTTCGTCGAAAAGAATAAACTTTGTTCCGACTGCTCGGTCGCCTGACATTCCGGCAACAAACAGTCGGCCATCGGGCGCGATAGCCGATCCCCAGAAGTTTCGGTCTTCAGGTATGCACGGAATCCGTATCTGCCGAACGCCATGATTATACACGTTTAGAAATCTGTCGAATTCCGCTAGCAGGCTCATCCCGTCCGTCGAAATTGTCGTGCGATTTAAGAAGCCTTCCGATTGAAGGTCGATAGTCCATTTGGGGGCTCCTCGTCGCTCAAGAATCTGGGGCCCAACACGCGCACCCGGTGTTCCGGCGTTTGTCGTTTGCGACGACCATGAAAGGCTAAACGCGTGTGTTTCTTCACCGGTCACCGCTAATACCTCTCCACACTCGGAAAACAGGATTTGCGAAGCGTCTGGGTTGACTTGCATGCGCCCGATAATCTCGCCACTGGCGTCGTGGAGGGCGACGAAATCCTCTCCGTATGACTTAACGGCGAGCAATTCGTGCAAATCGTCGTAGGCCCAGCAATTGGCCTCGGAGGTGAGACACAACGTGACTTTGCCGTTTTTGAGCACGACGAATCCGCATTGGCATACGGCAGCGACGACAATTTCACCCGATGACGATATATGAAGGCCCCTAATACTGCCATGCCCTCCGGAGCCAATGACGGTCGGGTCGCCAAGAGGCAGGCTGACGCTATGTGCAATATGGCCGAGCGGCGTAATCCAAACGAGGTGGTTGGCGATTGCTACTAGAATGACCCGACCATCACTCGAAGTAGCCATCGCTCCAATTCGACCTGCCTCGGGGATTCTGTCGATTGCCACTGATAAGCCGCTAATCTCGTCATCGTCACTCTTAGCGGCGAAGGCATCTGCTGGGGTGTCGGCCTCCGAGAAAGTGGAAATGCGCGACTGCGAACCCAAAAGAGATTGAATGTTCCATTGCCCAATCAATGAACCAGACTGATCCAGAAGGAATACCAGACCCATAAAGGAGAAGGCCACGTGACGTCCGTCATCAGGACACACAACGCGATACGGATATGCTTCTAGCATGGTAGGATCTGGAAAGTTAGCTCCGAATCCATACGCTGCGGCCCCCAGTGGCTGAAACCCCCACAACAACTCGCCATGTCGCAGTGCAAAAAGGTACCCGCGCCCAATTGCAGCATTTGTTCTCGTTCCAACATAAATGAGATCACTCGATGGCGGGCACGCTGCGCACGTACTTTGTTGACCCTCAATCAAATAGTGGTATTTTTCTCCGTCGCTGGAATCCCTCCATTTGATCGTTGAATCGAAAACTGTCTCGTGCGGCGGTGTATGGCTGGGCAAATGTCGTCGTTTCGGGCGCATTG
>DASRAT010000109.1:0-3305 GCA_035638015.1 Gemmataceae bacterium
GTGTCCGGACGAACCAGGGAGCGAGCGATGGCAAGTCCTCGCCATCCATTGCTCTACCAGATCAACACACGCGTCTGGCTCACGGAGCTGTCCCAAAAACTGGGCCGACCCGCCACGCTGGACGACATCCCGGACGCCGAACTGGATCGCCTGGCCGAGATGGGCTTCGACTGGGTCTGGTTCCTCAGTGTCTGGCAGACCGGTCCAGGTGCGCAACAAGTCTCACGCAGCAATGCCGAGTGGCGCCGCGAATTTCAGGAGACGCTGCCGGACCTGCGCGAGGAAGACATCGCCGGCTCCGGTTTCGCGATCACCGGCTACACGGTGCACAAGAACCTCGGCGGCGACGCCGCACTGGCCCGCCTGCGCGAACGGCTCCGCACGCGCGGCCTGAAGCTCATGCTCGACTTTGTGCCCAATCACATGGGCCTCGGTCATCCCTGGATCGAAGATCATCCCGAGTATTTCGTCCAGGGCACAGAACTCGACCGGGCTCGCGCTCCGCAGAATTACACCTGGGTCAAGCGTAAAGGCGGCGATATGCTCTTCGCCTACGGCCGCGACCCCTACTTTTCCGGTTGGCCGGACACGCTCCAACTCAACTACGCCAACCCCGCGACGCAAGAAGCAATGATCGGCGAGCTGACGCGAATCGCCGGACAATGCGACGGCGTCCGCTGCGACATGGCCATGCTGGTTTTGCCGGAGGTGTTCGAGCGCACCTGGGGTCAGCGAGCGCCCCTCTTCTGGCCGACGGCAACTCAGCGCGTGCGTGAGCGTGTGCCCGGTTTCCTCTTCATGGCCGAGGTCTACTGGGACCTGGAATGGACGCTCCAGCAACAGGGCTTCGACTACGCCTACGATAAACGGCTTTACGATCGCCTCCGAGAGGGCCATGCGCGGCCGGTGCGCGAGCATTTCCACGCGGACATGCAGTACCAAAACAAGCTCGCCCGTTTCCTGGAGAACCATGACGAACCGCGGGCGGCAGCGACGTTTTCTGTGGAAGTTCAACAAGCCGCGGCGGTCATCTCGTTTCTGTCCCCCGGCCTGCGTTTCTTCCACCAGGGTCAGTTCGAAGGCCGCAAGAAACGTATCTCGCCTCACCTCGTTCGTGGTCCAAAGGAACCCGTCGACGCGAAGCTGAAGGCGTTTTACGACCGCCTGCTTGCCGTGCTTGGCCAGCCGGCCGTTCACGATGGCCAATGGCAATTGCTTGAATGCACGCCTGCCTGGGAAGGGAACGGGACGAACGATTGCTTCCTGGTCTTTGCCTGGCAAAACCCGAAGGGAGAAGCAATCGTGGTCGCGGTAAACTATGCCGGCAATCAAAGCCAGTGTCACGTGCGGCTGCCGTTTGCCGATCTCGCCGGCAAGAAATGGCGATTGCAGGATCAGCTCAGCCCGGCCAGCTACGAGTGGAAGGGCGATGATTTGCAAGGACGCGGGCTGTACTTAGACATGGCTCCCTGGCAGGCCCAGGTCTTTTCGATGTGTCGTTGTACGTAAGGATTAGCCGCCGTGTCGCTCATGCGCCGGATGCCCTCTAGGCATCCGAATCATCAGACAACGGGAAGACCCGCGGCCACCCCGTATTGAAGGAATCGCCTCAGAGGAACTGTACTGATGGCGGAGAATGCGATGAGCGCAACGTCGGCTGAATCTGGCAAACCACCAACACCGCCGCGGATCGTGGCCATCAGCGGCATCGTCTTCTCCGCGTTTTATGTCGTCAGCCTTATCCTCCTCCGGCTGGCGGTCCCTGCCGATCCGTCGGATCCCGGTGTGTGGCTTGCGGACCCAGTCTTGCGGAACTGGGTCCACATCGCCTTGAACCTGGTTCCGTTCACGGGAATCGCGTTTCTGTGGTTCATGGGCGTACTGCGCAACCGCATCGGCCTGCGCGAAGATCGGTTCTTCGCGACGGTATTTCTTGGCAGCGGCCTGCTGTTCGTCGCCATGCTCTTCACCGCCGCCGCGGTTGCCCAGGGACTGTTGGATACCTTCAGCACCGGCACCAGCCTTCCTGGCCAGAACGAAACCTATGCAGTTGGAAGGCGGATGGGCTACACGCTGATGAACACCTTCGGCATGAAGATGGCGGCGGTGTTCATCTTCGTGACATCCATGATCGGGCTGCGGACGGCGGTCCTCTCACGCTGGGTGGCGTTGGTCGGCTTCGCTTTTGGCCTGGTGTTGCTCTTGGTCATCACTGACTTTGGCTGGATCGCGCTGCTTTTCCCATGTTGGGTACTGCTGGTGAGCACATGGATTCTCATCGCAGACTTCCACCCGGGACGCCAGATGATACGTCAGGAACAACTTCGATCTGCGCCAGTGGACAGCCCCGGAATACCTGGAAAAGACAATGAGAGAATTGTTCGAAGTGCGCTGGCAGAAGGCGACCACCGAGAAACGCCAGGTGCGGCGGCACGGCTCGGATAGTCAAGCAAACCGAAGGCGAAGACACATGAGCACCATCCAAATAAAAGGACAAGACAGATGAGCACTGACAACTTGCTTACGATCAAGGATTTTCAGGAGGGCCTCAAAAAGGCCAAGGAAGGTGTGCAGAAATAGCCCGGTTTGCGAAAAGCCGGAAGATTTCAAGAAGGCACTGGAGCGAAGCCCCAACGACATCAAAGTCGTTATTCAGTTTTCGGAGGTCCGATGACTGACTCGAACGGCCGGCATTTCCCCTGGTCGCAATTTATCCAACCCAGTAACTATCAGTGCAACCAAACCAATTCAAAATGAGGCAACACCATGGTTCGTGGAAATTCCATATTGGCTCCGGTAAAACCGGATTCCTCACCAAGCAAGATAGCAGAGTTGGCCCCCGAATTCTGGCAGACGCAGCCAACTTATCATCCGCGTCGGCCTCTGGAATCGGTCGACAGCCGTGTTGAAAAAGGGAGGGCCTTGCGTGAGCGGGCGCCGCGCGAGGCACACGCCGAGTGGACGCCGGCGCCCGCTCGCCCCGACCCGGTGGCCATCCTCGTGGCGGGCAACCAGGGCAGGCAGGAGAACCTGGTTCCGTTGCGAATGGGCAGAATGGCGGCTTCGCCGTTTGCCTTTCTTCGGGGCGCGGCAGCCGTCATGGCCTGGGACCTGGCCCAGACCCCGATCTGCGGCTTGGAAGTCGCTATCGATGGCGATGCCCACATCAACAACTTCGGGCTGTATGGCACGCCTCAGCGCGACGTCGTGATCGACCTTAACGATTTCGACGAAGCAACGCTTGGCCCGTGGGAATGGGACCTGAAGCGCCTGGTGGCAAGCGTAAATGTCGCCGGCCGCGAGAA
>DASRAT010000110.1:0-5763 GCA_035638015.1 Gemmataceae bacterium
CATCAGTCTGGAGATTTACGAGCAGGTGAATCCAGGCCGATACGCCAAACTCAAAATGCTGAAGCAAGCCGAGGGATTTCCCCTCCCGGTGCTGGCCTATCTTGACGGCGGCCTTGAGGACGCGACCCTGGCCAAAGTGAAGAAAGGCATGGTCGAGGCCCACACGACCATCAAAGGCAAGGAGCAATTGGCCCAGTGGAAACTATCGGGATTCGAGGATGTGCCGGCAGACTATGAGGCGAAGCTGACAGATATTCTCAAGCGGTATCCCCCGAAGGCGAAGTGACCGGCATTTGTGCGTGAATCAATCCCCCTCACCCCCAACCCCTCTCCCTGCAGCGGGGCGAGGGGAGTATGTTTTGGCTGCGATCGTTTCAAGTCCCGCCAAAGGTAAATTCCGCGGCGCAGCGCTCTTCCGACAACACTTGATTCAACACTGGACTGCGATATTCGGTTTCCATTACTAATTGGTCCGGCTTGCCGGGGCCAGACCCACCCCACCATTCGACCCGGTGCGGCCAAAGCGTGGCGGCGTCGAGATAAACGCGGCACTGCCGGATGGCCATCCGCGGCGGCACGACTTCCGCGGCGCCGGCCAGCGCGGCATTGCTCGGCCAGGCGGCGGTGATGACTTGGACTTCTTGGCCGTGCCATTGGGTGCGCCGCAACTGGGTGTTTTGCATGCTCTGACGCATGGTGCGCAGCATCGGGGCCAAGCCCGCGACGCCCTGGGCTTGCATGAACTGCGCTCGCGCCTGGGCCAGGGCGGCGGGTGTGGTGATGGACTCGTCGATCACCGGCATGTCCCAGCGTTTTACGGCCGTGTCGCCGCCACCAATGCGAACCGATTGCCACACCGTCTTGCCGTCATTGACGAGGCGCAGTTCACCCAGGGAACTGCCCACTTTGACATTCAAATCGAAGCGGCTGCGATCTCCCGGCGCCATCACCAACCGGCCGCACGCCTGGTAGGCGAAGTCCTCACAGCAAACGTTTTGCCAAACCTTGGTTTCAAGCCAGGCGACGTGCTCGGGCGCCAAAGCCGCGGCGGCTTGATCGAGCACCTCCAGCGCTTGAGGATCGTTGGCCGCGCTGGGGGCAGTAGACGGGGGCGCTTGAGGCGCTGCAGGTTTTTGCTGCAAGGCCCCGCCAAGAGCGAAGATGGCGGCGGCCAGGGTCGGGAAGAGCAGGATTTGATAGCGGGTCATGTCAAACTGTAACGATTTTGTCGAAAGTTCGGGTCAAGCCACGGCCGACATATAGCGATAAGGGACCGAGGAATAAAGGCGAAACAAGCCGGGCGCGGCCCGCTGCGCGCGGAGTCAAGCAAGCCCGGAGCGCAAGCCAGGGTTGCCCCATTCGCCTCTCCTAGTCATTTTTCCGCCGGTGGGGGAGATCGCCATGAAACGTGCCTTGAGTGCCTTGGTTTTAGCCGCTGGCGTGGGCGGTTGCATGTCGTCCAATCAATCACTGGACAGCGCCAAAGTCACCAGCCAGCCGACAATTCGGGCGTCCGGTGAATACATCCCCCAGAAGGTTCCCGGCGTTGTCGGCGCCTATGGCGAACCGATCGTCATGGCAGCGCCGTACACGTCCGCGCCGCCGACGACTGCATATCAAGCAAGGCAAATGATGTCGCAGAGCGTGCCGCTAGATTGGGTGCAAATGGGCAACTCAGGGGTTTTGCAAGCCAGCGCGAAGATGCCTGGCATGCAAATGCCTCCGGGCGGGATGATGGCGCCTCCGGGTGTGCCATTTAATCCGTCGATGATGCCTCCTGGCGGCGGCATGATGCCTCCGCCGAACATGCAGATGCCTGGCGGCAAGATGATGCCGGCTGCATTTGCGCAACCCCCAGGCGCCGTGGCGGGTCTTGGCATGATGCCTGGTGCGGGTGGCATGCCGGGCGGCATGCCAGGCGGCAATTACAGTCTCGGCCGCACGCAGGTGCGTTTCGCCGGTCCCGACGGAATGAGGATCGCGTGGCTGACGCAGGGCCAAGACGGCAAACCAACATATTCCGGCTCCATCATTGAGGCGCCGGGACGGTATAACTTCGCACAAGCGTCGATCTACCGTCTCAAGCTCAGCGGCATTCGCGGGCGGCCGGGGCTGGAACTCTATCCGACGCTGGAAGTGGTGCCGGGCAATCCCAAGACTGCGGCGTTTCTGGCGCACAGCGCGGTGCCGCTAGAGTTCACCCCGGAAGATTTCAAGGAAGTGACAGAAGGCAAGTACCTGGTGAAGGTGATCTATCTGCCTGATCCGCAATTCCAGGAGTTGGCCGCGACCGGGACCGATTTTATCATTTCCACCAGGCTCGATCCAGGCATGGATCCGATTCTCGAAGCCCAACGCCGCGGCAGCATTTTGCTGGTGATCCGCATGGGCAACGTGGACCAGGAAGCCCCGAATACGCCGTCGCTGGACACCGGCGGGCAAGGCCAATGCAACACGGGAATGGCGCCTCCAGGAATGATGCCGCCCGGAATGATGCCCAATCCGGGCATGATGGCTGGCCCGATGCCGCCCGCCAATCCAATGGCTGCCCCAGCGGCGCCGCCGGCTGTGCGGCCTGCGCCGACCGTGCCTCAAAGCGGCAATCCGGTGCCGTCCATGCCGGCAAGTCCGGCTAATCCTGGCGCCACGGCGCCGCCGAACCAGCCAGGTCCACGGAGTGCGGCTTCAGATCCCTCCGTGTTCCGTCCGGCAAGCACGGGCCAGACGCTACCGGGTTCGTCGGTACAAACAACATTTCCCATGTTGCCGGACCTGCCCGGCCCAACAGGTGGCGCGGCACCCGTTGGTCCAGCGATGCCGCCCATGCCGGCGGCATTGGCAACCCAGGGCGTGCGTTAGCCAGCGCGGCCCTTCGGGCCGCGGCTAAACATCAGGTCTATCGTTCATTCGCCGAGGTGGTTCGATGCGTTGGGTTGCAATGCTTTTTGTCCTGGCGATCCCGTCCGCCTCGCAGGCCCAGTTTCCATCACAGGCGCCGCAACTGCCGCCTCCGCTCTATGTTCGGCTCGCCGGTCCGCCAGGAATGAAGGTCACCATCTATCGCGGCGGCCCCAGCGGTCAATCCTTCGACCTTCCTTGCGTGGTGGGTTTCCGGGCCGGCTACCGTTACCGCATTGAATTGAGCGGTCTGCCTGAAAAACTGCGGCCCCAGGCGTCGGCGAATGCAACACCAATTACCGTTTGTCCGACACTGGACGTGCTGGGTTCACTGCGGCTCACCGACGGCATGCGTGCCCATGATTATCCCGCTACCGTTCTTTTCACCGAAGAAGATCTGGCATTGGTCCAGGCCGGGGCCTTGATCAACAAGGTCATGGTGCTGGAAAAACCTGATACTGCGCTGCCGATTGCAACCACTCCCGGCAATCCAATCGAAATCACGGTGCCGCCCAGTCGCGATCCCTTGCTGGACGCTCAGCAACGCGGCCGGCCTTTGATGGTTTTGCACATGGGTGAGCGCCAGGCCACGCAGCAAGAGCTGGCGGCCTTGGGCGTGCCCGGCACGGTGCTCCTGCCAGGTGAAAGCGTGCTGCCGCCGCCGCGCGATCCGCCCTGTCTGCCCTGGCTTTGTTATTCGCTCGTCGATCCGCGCACCGGACTGCCCTGTCCCGCGGAAGAGATTTGTTTTCACGACGGCGGCGACGGCGGCCTTCGCGCCGGCGTCGGCCCGGATGGCAAACTGGTGGGCCTTGATCCGTCGGATACGGTTGCCCAATATATGGACAGCCTGGGCAGGCCGCACGTGGCGGTTTCCAACAAGGTCTGTTTGTGCGTGCCACGCTATTTGCTCGTTCGCACGGCCATCACGCCGGCAACGAACATCATCCAGACGGGCGTGGGCGACACTCGCATTGTCCACGCGCCAGTCCAGGCACAGCTTGAACTGACACCCATCCTCAATCAGCAAGAGGTGCATCCCGTCGGCCTGACCACCAGTGTAAAAGCAAGCGCCCTGGTCAACCTCCAACAAACGATAGTTATCGGCAAGCTCGAAGGCGTGGCGGTCTTCGCCAACGCTGAGGGAACTGGACACGTGACCGGGAGTTGTCCGGAGCCGGTCGTTGAATTGATGGAAAAGCCGCTGGTGATCATCAAATGGCCGGACAAATGCGACCTGCAAATCGGCGACATTGTGACGTTTTACATTCGCTACCACAACCAGGGACAAAAACCGATCACGGGTATTGTGGTAAGCGACAGTTTGACGACCCGCCTGGAATATGTCCGCGACAGTGCCCGGTCGGATCGTGATGCTTTGTTCACCACGGCGCCCAATGAGGCCGATTCTGCTGTGTTACGCTGGGAAATCACTGGTTCGCTGCCGCCAGGACAAATGGGAACTGTCAGTTTCCAGGCCAGGGTGCGTTGACTTATTGCAAGCGCCTGCACAAGATTCATGGACTAAACTTGCATGACGGATTATTATCTAGACGCTAACTAATGTCATCTAACGCCGCCTCATTGCCAGGTGGCATGTGTTATTGGGTTTTTCTGGTTCGGGATCAGCATGGATCGAGTAACTGAAACCTGGGTCACTCTCCCCGAGCGGCCCGTGTCGATGAGCAGTCGGAATGCGTGTCTGGTTCATATCTACCCGACTGGCGCCGGCATGGGCACGCGGTATACCTTGGCCGACTCGCCTGTGGTGCTGGGCCGCGGCACCGATTGCGACATCCGCATCAATGATCACTCCGTCTCGCGTCGCCACGCTCGCATCCAACCCGGCGCCGACGGCTACTACGCCGTCGATCTGCAAAGCACCAATGGCACCTTCGTCAACGATCAGCCGGCTTCGATGTACAAGCTCAAGGACGGCGATTACCTCCGCATCGGCAACTGCATCTATCGCTTCCTCATTGGCGGCAATGTCGAGGCCGAGTATCACGAAGAGATTTATCGTCTCACCATCATCGATGCTCTGACCGACATCCACAACAAACGCTATTTGATGGAGTTTCTTGATCGGGAGCTGGCTCGCTCCGGCCGTTATGGCCGTCCTTTGACGCTGCTCATGATCGACATCGACCGCTTCCGCGATGTAAACGAGACGCTGGGCCACCTCGGCGGCGACTTCACGCTCCGCGAGATAGCAGCTCGCATCAAGGGGAACATCCGCAAGGAAGAACTGTTTGCCCGCTACGGCGGTGAGGAGTTCGCCGTGGTGCTGCCCGAGACGAACCGCGACGGCGCCATCATCCTTGCCGAACGCCTGCGCGCCGTCGTCGAAAATCAAACCTTCCGGTATGAGGACAAGGTTTACACGGTCACGGTCAGCCTGGGCATTGCCACAACAGCCGGCGACGAAACCATGACGCCCGCCACGCTTCTGCGTCTGGCCGACGAAAAGCTCTATCAAGCCAAGAACGAAGGCCGCAATCGCGTCTGCGCTTGACACGGCATCTCGCAACCATTTAATGCTTCTACATGCCCTCCCGTTATCTCATCACTGGCGCCACCGGCTTCGTCGGCGGCCATATCGCCGAGGCTTTTGTCCAGCGCGGCTGGCCGGTCAGCGCCATCGTGCGGCCCACGAGCGACACCAAGTTCCTCGAAAAACTCGGCGTCAAACTGCACAAGGGCGAACTGGGCGATCCCAGGCTCGTCGCCGAAGCGTTGGCCGACATTGATGTCGTGGTGCATACCGCGGCCAAGGTGGGCGATTGGGGACCCGTCGAAGATTACCGTGCCGCCAATGTCGAGCAATTGCGCGTCTTGCTGGATGGCTGCAAAGGTCAGGCTTTG
>DASRAT010000111.1:0-3498 GCA_035638015.1 Gemmataceae bacterium
CTCATTCTTGACTTAGTGCCGCATGTCGATCAGCGCGTCTACACCGTCGGCCGGCTCGATGAAGATAGCGAAGGCCTGGTGTTGTTGACCAACGACGGCGATCTGGCCAACAAACTGATGCATCCGCGTTTTGGAGTGGAGAAGACCTATCTGGTTCAGGTGGCGGGCGCGCCGACGCGGGATGATATGAAGCAGTTGCTGGAAGGCATCTGGCTTACGGAAGGGCATGTCAAGGCGAAGCAGGTCAAGCGGCTCAAAAGCCAGGGTGAAAGCACATGGCTCAGGATCACTCTCAGCGAAGGCAAAAACCGCGAGATTCGGCGGATGCTGGCGCGGCTCAAGCACAAGGTAATGCGGCTGCGGCGCATTGCGATTGGGCCGGTGGAGCTGGGGACGTTGTCCAAAGGTAAATCGCGGCGAGTGTCGCTTGGGGAACTTGAATCACTGAAGTATGCGATCAAGGACCTTCAAAAAAAGGCCAGCAAGGAATAAACTCGGATCAAAGTGCAGCGACCCATTTTCCAAATCGACTGGGGCGGCCCGATCGTGAGACACAAAATGATCATGCTGATGGTGGGAGGGGCAATCGGGACCGCCGCCCGTTACTGGGTGGGCCAGTGGTTCAACGCGCAGCCGTGGGCACAAGGATTTCCTTTTGGAACCATGGTCATCAATGTCAGCGGCTCCTTCATTCTGGCCATTGCCGCCACGATCATTTTGCAAAGATTGATGCCCGGCCATGAGGACTGGTATTTACTGATCGGGACTGGCTTTTGCGGTGGTTACACTACGTTTTCCACGTTTGCCCTGGAAACCTTCAAACTGATCCAGGACGGCAGCCGCTGGTTGGCGCTGGCCAATATCATTGGAAGCGTCTTCGCCAGCCTGCTGGGTGTGCTGTTGGGCGTACTTTTGGTCGATCTGCTTTTCCCCCCAAAATAGGGGTGCGTCCATGCGAGTCGAAACCAATGCCAAGCTGGTGACCGTCTACATCAACAGCACCGATCAATGGCACGGACGGCCGCTGTATTCGGCCATCGTCCAGGTTTGCCAGGAAAAGGGCATTGCCGGGGCCAGCGTCATGCGCTGCGTGGAGGGATTCGGCGCTCATCACCGATTGCATACCACGCGGCTTTTGGAACTGACACAGAATTTGCCGGTCCGCATCGAGATTGTGGATTTGCCCGAGCGCATCGAGCCGCTGTTGACGACACTGGAAGGGATGATTGGCGAAGGGTTGGTGACGGTGAGCGACATACGTGCTCTTCACTTTGCGCCGGATGCGAAGGTTTGAATTTTGCTTAATGCGACGCAAACGCCAGGGCTGGCGAAGACTTGATTTCGGCAAACGGCAAATCCTCGGCCGCTCGTGTTGCTTTCTTGAACACGAACAAATTGTTCAATCCCAATTGAAATCGGCGATGCTCCACCAATTCCAAATCGCCGGCGGCGAAAATATCGGGCGTGTTTTGCGGCACATACCCATAATGCTGCTCCAGCGTCATGCCGTCGATGAGACGAACTGCCCTGAGCAAACCGAGGATATGGTCCACTGCCGGCGCCGGGACGGTGATGATCAAATAACCGCCTGGCTTAAGGTGGCGGCCACAGTCCACTGCCAGCGTCTTTTGTCGATCCGGTGGCACATGTTCCAGAACGGCCAGCATCGTGATCACGTCAAAGGGGCGTTTGTCGGGCAGTGCGCTTGGAAAGAGGCCTTTGACGAATAGGGTTTGCGGACAGGGATTGATGGATTCAGGCAAGTCCGGATCAACGCCAACGCCCTCGGCCACTTCTGGAATGCGGCGAAACAGTTCTCCGTCGGCGCAGCCGATGTCGAGCACACGCGCTCCGGGACGGACATAGGCCCGGGCCTTGCTGATGCGCCAACGCTGAAGCAGTCGATCGATCAGTTTCATCGCAATTATCGGTGTAATTGTGGGACGGCCTTCCCAGGCCGTCTTCGAATCCGGACGGCCTACCCAGGCCGTCCCACGAAATCGTCTGACTATGCGGCTTGGCTAACTTTCACTGCGTCTTGCCGGGCTTGCCGGGCTTGTTCGGTCATGCCAAGCATGCTCAGGAAAAAGCTGCCGAAAATCGTTTGCACGCCAAGCATCATGGTTGTGAAACCCCACAAGGCGTAACGCATGGTCACATTCACATCGAGCGGACCAAGGTCTGCCGACCACCATGCGCTTGTCAGCCAGAAGCACAACCCCAGGCCGGTTAACAAAAGGGCGCCGCCGGCGATCAAGCCGCGTTCCAGGTTGAGGTGATCAAAGAGACGCCGGGCAGTGGCGTCAAAAGGCAACAGGCCGCTGGTCCAGCCGTGAATCTTGGCATAGGCCCCTAGCCACGCGGTTTGGTAGCCGAGGAAAACGCAGAGCATGCCGAGCAACATGGTGTGCAAGTCCAGGCCGACGCCGCCGATAAATTGTGCTCCCGGGGTCAGCCAGGCCATGATGCCGAGTCCCGAGCCGAGCAACACCGTCGCAGGAATGAAAAACAGCCACATCGGGCACATTAGCAGCAAGAAACGCAAATGGCGCCAGCCGTCGCGGAAGCTGCGCAGATGCGGCGGACGGTCGCGGCCGTCGGGGCTCAAAACAGTCGGCACTTCGCTGATTTTTTGCTTCTGAAGCGAAGCTTTCACCACCATCTCGCTGGCGAACTCCATGCCGGTGGTGCGCAATCCCAGCCGTTCGTAGGCGTCCTTGCGGAAACCGCGTAGGCCGCAGTGGGCGTCGCGGATGGGCGTGTGGAAAAAGAGGTTGAGGATGCCGCTCAGGATTGGGTTGCCGATGTATTTGTGGTGCCAGGGCATTGCCCCCGGCTTGATGCCGCCTTTGAAGCGGTTGCCCATGACCAGGTCGTCGCCGGCTCGCAAGTTCTCGATAAACGGCTCCAGGGCGGTGAAATCGTAGGAGTCGTCGGCGTCGCCCATGATGATGAATTTGCCTTTGGCGGCGGCGATGCCGGCTTGCAGCGCGGCACCATAGCCGCGACGGTCAGCGTGGACCACGCGTGCGCCATGGCTGCGGGCGATGTCTTGTGAGCCATCGGTGCTGCCGTTGTCGGCGACGATGACTTCGCCATCGACGCCTAGACATCGGAGGGCAGTCACGGCCTTGGCCACACAGGTGCCGACGGTGCGTGCCTCGTTGAGGCAGGGCATCACAACGGTCACTTCGAGAGTGGAAGTTTTGGGTTCGAGCGCTGCGCGCTCGGGAAGCGTCGCTTGCATGAGGAGTGCCTCGTGAAGGGGAGAATTTGGGCACGGCCGCGCGCATGGCGTCGGGGGACGCCAGAGCACGTCCTATCTGGCTGAAACTTAGGTCACAATTTGGGCAGGTGCAAATGACGGGGTTGCGACTTTGCCAACGCCAGTGTTGGCAGTGATGTGCAAGGCGGATTCACGGACGGGAGTGGAATAGTGCGCTTTGGCGCGGCGGCGTCGGTGCAGGCTACAACCCAGCAGCATCAAGACCATGCCTG
>DASRAT010000112.1:0-6582 GCA_035638015.1 Gemmataceae bacterium
CATAAAGCTGAATGTCGCTGGCGGCGCCAATCAGAAGCGTCTTGTTGTCCGGCGAAAAGGCAACGCATTGAGCGTCACGCGTGTACGGCGCCTCGGTGATGATCGTGCGGAATTTGTCGGGGTTCTTCAGATTCCAAAGGGCGACGCGTAAATCCCCCCGGCCGGCCACCGCCATCGTGCTGCCGTCGGAAGACAAGGCCAGGCCGAAGATCTTACCAGTGCCACGAAACATTTGCTCGAGCGGCGGCGAAGCGAGCAGTTTGCCGGTCAAAGTGTCGCGCAGTTCCACCTCGTTCGGCGCCACGGTGATGGCAACCCGTTTGTTATCGGCGGAAAAGACAATGGGCATGCCCAGCGTCTTGCCTTCGATCCGCCAAGGTTCGTTGACGCCGCTGGGGTCCAAGTTGATTACCGCGGTGACGATTTGTGTCGAGCTTTTTTTCCCCTTCTTGACGTTGGCCAGCCAATGCACGTGAGCCGCCAGATGCTTGGCGCCGGGCGAAAAAGAAAAATCCACGCCGGCGACACCAGAATTGTTGTCGGCTTGAGGTGGCTTCTGCTTGCCGTCGAGGGCCAGGAAAGCCCGTGTTTCCTTGCCCATGGCGACGTCCCACGAGCGCACGGTGCCGTCACGCCGCGCGGCGAATAAAGTTTTGCCGTCGTCCGTGAAGGCCAGGGAACGAGTGCTCAGGTCGAGGTTAGGCGCGTTTTTCTTGGGATCGGCCTGCACCGCCAAAGCCATCTCATCGTGCAGAGACTTCACCTCTTCGGCCTTGGCCATGTTCCAAAGGGTGAGCGGCAGCGAAACACCGCCACCCAATGTGCGCCCGAAATCCGCTGCAAGGAGCGTGCTGTCTGGCGAAAAGGCGATGGCTGTGCATCTGATCTCGGTATTCCAAGGCCCGGGAAACTCCTTGCCGGTGGCGGCGTCCCAAAGACGGAGGGTTCCGTTGTCCGCAAGGGAGGCAATCTTCTTGCCGTCAGGCGAGAAGATCGCCGTGTGGACACGCGCGCTCCGGCCGGGATCATGTTTGAATCGCAGCGTGCCGAGGCGGGCAATGGCGCCCGGAGGCAACGGGTCACCCAGCGAATCGGTCCGCGGTTTGGCCGGCGGCTGCGCATTGACGCTCGGCAGGAGCAAAGAGACGGCCAACAAAACAAACACCGATCGCGGGATCATCATGTTGCTTGCCTCAAGGGTGAGGATGGCGGATCCTTCGTAAGCATCATGAGCATAGCGATAGCGCAGGCATCATTCCAAGCGCTATTTGTCTGATGAGATGAGAAACTTGGTTACTTCATAGACCGCTGCTTGGCCATGCGTTCCAATGCAGCGTTCGCTTCGACTGTCTCACGCGCTTCGGGCGCTCCCTTCACCAAGGATTCCAAAACCGTTTGAGCGTCCTCAGAGCCAATCCGTTCCAACACCATGATTGCACGGAGCGTTTCAAGCCGGTCCGGTGATGGCGGGTACAGCTTGCTCAAAAGTCGTTCCAGATGTCGTTGGGCGTCCGGCGATTTGGTTGTCTTCAAGGCCAGGCGCATTGCTTGTTCCGACTGAGGACCAATTATCAGCAATTCATTGACCGCCGCAGTGCGAACCTTGGATTGATCGCTAGCAAGGTCTGCAATCCATTGAGAAATCTTGGCGGAGTCGATGGTCGGAACAGGCTTGAGTTTCGATTGAAGAAAAGGCACAGTCTGTGACGGCGCTGTGATCAATTTGGCCGCAGACTGATGTGCCTTGGCGGCGTCGTCGCCCGCAAGATCCTGCCATCGCGCCTGTAATTCTTCCTTGTCCAACTTCTGAGCCGGGCGTTTTACAACGACTTTGGCGACGTCCCAAATCAGAATGGTGCCATCCGTCATCCCACTTGCCAGATATTTGCCGCTTGGGGAGAATGCCAGTGATTTGACATTGGTTCCGCCAGAACGAAATCGCACTAACTCCTGCCCAGTCACAGAATTCCAGAGATGAATATCAAGTCCCAGTCGCGGGTTGTTTAATCCTTGGGCTTGAGCCATCGGAGAACCGGTAGTTGCCATTACGCGACCATCCGACGACCACGCCACAACCGACACAAACATGTCTGGACCTTGTAATGCAATCACAGCTTCGCCCGTCAGCAGTTCGATGAGCAGAACGCGTGGATCGCCTCCTTGAATGAGATTGGATTGCACCGCCAATGTCCTGCGGTCTGAAGTCACAGCCAGGCTCGAAATTCGGTCTTTGTTCTTGCCCGTGAATGTTTGGTCTTGGTTAAGGGATATGTCATAAACATAAACAACGCTGTTGAACGTGGAAAGGAACATTGTGCCGTCTGCGGTGAAATGACCCCCCTTCGCTAAGGGCGATGGCGAAGGGAGGGCTTGTTTTATTAGTTCCTTGCCTGTCGCTGCGTCCCAGGTTCGCAATTGTGATTTTTTCGAGGTTATCTTGTCTACGGTGTAAAGCTTTTTGCCGTCGCCGATGAAGGTCGCGTCGAGAAAAGACACGATGTCATCCTGGGTCTTGAATGCTGAAAAGGAAATCAACTCCTTGCCCGAAGTGGCATCCCAGATTTGCGCTCCGGCTTGAAGAATTGTCCCCAACCGTTTTCCGTCGGGCGCGACGAATAGCGTTTCGCCTTTGGTCGTCGAAAAAGCGCGACGAAACTTCCAATTCTCTGTATCCCAGGAATAGATTGTCGATCCCATTGCGCCGGAAAAAAGAGTCTTGCCGTCTGGTGAAAAAAACAAACGCGCTACGGGCGAATCATGTCCTGCGAATACCGTAGAAGCTTCTTTGCCGGACTCCGCATTCCAAAGCTGCACCGCCTTGCCCTGGGTCGCTAATGCCACAGTCTTACTGTCGGGCGCGGCGGCGACCAATGCCGTCTGCGACTTGTAGCCGCTGTCAAGGGTGTGCCGCACCTCGGCACTCGCCATATCCCAAAGTTGCACTCTGCCGCTGGTGCTGCTGGCAATCAACGTCTTGCCATCGGGTGAGAAAGTAAGGCTTGCGTTTCGAGATACTTGCTTGTCAATAAACCGATCCAAATCTTTGCCGGTTGCTGGATCGGATATTATGATTTGGCCACGTGCCGTCCACGCAAGGCTTTTGCCATCCGGAGAGAATGCCACATGATCAATTGCAGGAGAAGTGCTCTTTCCTTTAGTCGCTTTGGAAGTGTGCGTATCCACGAATTCACGCAGAACTTTCTCGGCGGCTAAATCCACAATCACCAGCGTGTTTTCCTTGTCCCCCGTGGTCCGCTGAAGGCCAATTGCAAGACGTTTGCCGTCGGGAGAAAACGCCAGGCATTCCGTGTTCACGCCGCTTGCTGCGTCAAATTGCGTTAGCACCTTCCCTGTTTCCACATCGAATAAACAAAATGAACCTTTTTCGTTGGCCACCACCAAGTTCTTGCCGTCCGGCGAAAAACGCACGGCGGCAATGCTGCTACTTTTGCTGTCTGGCCAGGAAACCGCGCGTACTTTTTTGGATGTTGTGACCTCCCATAATTCAACCACAATCTCTATTTTCATCTGCTTGTTTTTGCCAACATTGCTATGTGCGAAGGCCAAGATCGTCCCACTTGGGGAGAGGTCCGCCGATTTCCGCATCACAGAGGCAGAGACGGTTCCTTTCCCTTGATTGACGATCGGCTGGGTATGCAATCGATGCAATTCTTTGCCGGAAACCGCATTCCAGATGATAAGCTCCGAAGGACCGAAGCCCACCAACTTCTTGCCATCAGCGGAAAACGCCAGCGCCGAGAGCGTTCCATCATGGCGAAAACGGCTAGAACCGAGCCTGGCGACCGCGCCGGCGGGAAGTGAATCGCCATGTTGGTCCGTTTGTGGGGGTTGCGGACTTTGTTCGGATTCCTTCGCGCAAGAAAAGCTTTCAGCGTCCAAGCACGAAATAGCGACCGTCATTAGCAAAAAGGTCTGAAATCTGGATCGATTAGTGAACATCGCACGCTCCAGAAGAGAAATGTCTTCTCAGGCATTGCCAGATCATCCTATGGGGTGAAAGTCGAAAAGTCGCACTGGCAGCCTGCGGGTCGTAACCAGCAGCTACAGTCGGCTAGGATTGCAAACCGTCGAATTTGCGATTTGGCGGCGTCCTTGAGACAATTCGTTTCTGACCCGATTCGCCGACCCGGCCTTCCGCCGGGTTTCGTTTTCTCACTTTCTGGAGTACTGCCATGTTTCTGTTCATTCCCCGTTCGCTGTGCGCGCTAAAGCGTGTCACCGCCAAAGCCGACCATCCGCGCTTTGCCGCCACCCAGGGCATTCGCATTGCCCTGGCATGCGGTATGTACCGAGCTGAAGCCACCGATGGCCGCCGGGCCGTTGTGGTGCAGGGCATGGTGGTCGTAGCGGTCCTCGGCCCCGCGCATTGTCGAAAAAAGGCCTGCTCCGCCGCGGCGAGTGGCTGCTCAGCGATCTGGCGCGAGAACTCGGCATGCCGTCGGCAACATTGCATCGCTGGCGTAAAGTAGGTTGGGTCCAGGCGCGGAAGTTGCCAGTGGCTGGAGGTCACTGGGCGATCTGGGCAACGGGCCCGGAGCTCAAGCGCCTGGCTCGGCTGACCAGGCCCAGCAGCAACGCCGGGCCTTGCCTTGTCGATTTTTGGCGAAGTACCCCCGATACCGGGTGGCACTATCCGTGGCGGTGCCCCCGGTGCCACTCCGGAGTGGGGCCGCGGCGAGGGATGGAGGCGGGATGGATACGGACAGCGGGCTCGTCAATGTCAAGCACGAGGTGTCGCTGGGCAATCAGGACGTTTCTTGGTTGACACGATCTCATCGGGGCAATACCATCTTCAATTAGTCTTAAGGAATCACTCGATACTCAAGAGGTTGAACTATGATCGATGATCGCTACGCACGGGTGGTAGCCAAGGCATGGTTGGACGCTCCCTTCAAGGCACGTCTCCTCGCCGACCCTAAAAGTGTGTTGTGCGAGATGGGAATTGATATTCCGAAAAGCATCGAAGTCGAAGTCATCGAGACAACCGACAAGAAGTTCATCATGGTGCTTCCACCCATCCCGCCCGGCCTCATGTCGGAGGACGACTTGGTAAAAGCGGTAGTCGGTTCCGCGAGTAACTGTAGCAGCGGCTCAGAAGTTTCGCTTTTAGCGAACCCTCATTGCCCATAATTGGTGCTGGACGAAGCAGGAACCAGACGAAGTCGATTGTCAGCCACTTTGGCTTCCCGTCCCACCGCCTGGCCCATCATCCTGAACCTGTGGGCCACCGTCGGCGCTAGCGACTTCCTTCATCATTGGCGCGCCGCACTGCCAATCCGAGCCAATAGGTTTTAGCAGAGCCTTTAAGAATTGGACTGCCGTCTGCCGAATTCGTTCTTCCATATGCAGCGGTCCCTGCTCGCGCGGGGTTGAGTGAAGGTGTAGCGTGGATTCGACGGAAACTTGGGTATTCCAGCCCCATCTCATCACCCAGGTCTTGGATGACGACCGCGTGTTAATATTGGGAGAAGACTCCCAACGAGTTTTACTAAATAGCAAACTATGCGGCAGGATTTGCAGTCTTCTTGACGGTCATAGCACTGTCGGCCAAATCATCCAGATGGTTCACACGGACCTAGGCGCCGAGGTCGTTTATTACATGCTCATGTCCCTTGAAAAGAAGGGCTATATCACGCGTTTTATCGGTAGTGCGGCTTGGCGACAGTTAGCTGCTTGGACCAGCATGGGCGTAGACGCGGGTGTGGCAGCCGAACGACTCAAGGAGACTCGCGTAGGCACAGTCGCCATCGGCGATGTCTCGCAAGACTCAGATGACTTACGTGTCGCGCTGACTTCTCTCGGCCTCCGTTGCGGACCGCTGGAAGACGCGGACATCGTGGTGGCGGTGGTCGATGACTACCTGAGACAGGCGATTGCAGTCTTGAACAGCAACATGGTCCACGCACGGAGGGAGTGGCTAATCGTCAAGCCCCTCGGGCAAACGGTATGGGTCGGTCCCCTTTTCACCCCTATCGGCGGAGCCTGCTGGGAATGCTTGGCTCGATGCCTAACCGAGAATCGGGCGGAACAACTGGCGGCGATTCAGGGAGCTTCCGAGCCGGCCGTCATTTCGCGGGCTGCGTTGCCTCCCACCCGCGTCATGGCGGTGAACTGTGCGGCGACGGAAGTGGCGAAGTGGGTGGTGTCGGGGCGATCCGATTCCATGTTGCGAAATACCGTGCTGACCATAAATCCATTCAAATGGGAATTGCGGACACATAACGTGCTCCAACATCTTGAGTGCCCGGTTTGTGGGCAAAACGACTCGGCTAGTTTGAAATCTCCTGCGGGCAGCCGTCTCCAGCTTGCGAGTACCCTCAAGCGATTCACTGCCGACGGTGGCCACCGAGTGTGCCATCCCGACGAGACACTCCGACGATTGGAGCGATTTGTCTCGCCCATTACAGGAATCATTCCAGAACTCCTAAAGGACACTTCAGTCCAGGGGGCGAACGTCTACTTCGCCAACCACGTCTCGGCGCTGGCTGGGGCAGACCGGTCTCGGGCGCGGCTCGGGAACCGATGGGCGGTGGTAGGCAAAGGGGCGACTGATGTCCAAGC
>DASRAT010000113.1:0-5511 GCA_035638015.1 Gemmataceae bacterium
ACCGGTGTAACCTGAATCGACCACGGCTTCAATCTCTTGCTCCCGTCCGCGGAAACCGCGGACCGTTAGCCTGATTAAGGGTTCGCGCCCTCGCACCATACCAACAATCATGGCTGCCCTCGCAAGCCATGTCCGCCGAAACGATGCAGGTAGCCCAGGGTGACGTGAACCAACCAGATTTGCGGGTCGGAAAGCCGTTTGCGCAAACGGTCTGCCGCCTTCATTTCATTTTTGTCCAGTTCGTATTCGCCAGTCTCAATGTCGATGGCAACAAACTTGTCCTCATCCGCAGCCGTCAGGTGGGGGCGAACTTTGCTTTCGACCAGGGCGTCGCCGCGGCGAGTGAATTCTGCTTTGCTATAGCGGCGTTTGCTTACGGGCATTCTTTTTCTCCGTGTTCTGGTGCGCCAAGCAATTCCGTCACTTGCATATTCATGTTATTCCGCCGGCCTGATGCTCGCAAGCCAAATGGACTCCCTGTGAAGTCAGGCAAAATGGAGGTTGTGTGCGCGCGAAATGAAAGGGTGGAAAGGGACGCCACAAAGCCCGCATTGCGGTCCTTTGGCTCCTTCGCTATAAGCCCGCCCGCGCCATTTCGGCGCAAGGAGGCTACCCAATGCGCTGGACAATGACCCTGGTTTTGCTAACTATCCCCGCTTTCGCAAACGCTCAGGACACCTTCACCCTCAAGATGCCGCCGCAGGCCAAGGGTGACGTGCATCGCGTCAGCATTGACATGCGCGACTCGACGCGAGTGCTGCGGATTGACATGTTTGGCAATGAGTTCAAACGCCATATAACCTCAGCGGCGTCCCTGCTAAGTTATGCCGATGAGTGCCTGGCCGTGGACAATGGCACGGTGACGTCCTTTCGCCGCCACATTGAGTCCGCCGCCCAGATTGTCAACGAAGGCGATCCCATTTTCCTGGCGGTTCACGGCAAAACGGTCCGCGTCGATCAGCAGAACGGCACACGGCAACTCACCTGGGAAGATGCGCCGGCGAGGCCCGACACCTTCACGGAACAACTGGAGCAAGAGCTGAAAGACGGCAAAGACAAAAAGGCCGCCATTGCGTCGTTTGACCCGTTGCCGGGACAGGCCGTCAAGGTCGGGGAGAGCTGGAACATCGATGTCAGCGCCATCGTCAAAGACTGCGAAGCCAAGCATGGATGCAAATTGACGGGGGCGACGGGCACCGGCACGCTGAAGGAAGTTTATCAAGGAGCGAAAGGGCAATGTGCCAAGGTTGAAGTTCACATCAAGGTGCCGCTCACGACCCTCAAAGCCGGCGAGACGGTCATTGAACTCAAGGACGATTCCGGCACGAGCCTTGATGGGATATATGATTTCGCCCTGACCGCCGGCGACAGTCATTATCAATCGGTAATGCGGCTCAATTTCCAGGCGGTGGGCACGACCGCGGAAAGGGATGGAACTTCCGCGCGGCTGCAGATCGAGACGGCTGTTGAGTTGAAGGAGCAGCGCGTGGGGCAGCGCTGAAATCATTCACAATTGTGAATTCGTTCATCTGCGATGCGCAGCGGAGCGCTCCGTTGGGCGTCGCGGCTAAACGAATGCCGATGATTATGTAGTGTGCTTCTCTGGCAGCAAATAGATAAAGCTTTTACCTAACCTACCATTGTAATTTCCCGCCGAGATTCGCAGCAACCCCGGCGTTTCTGCGCTGGCGGCAATCGCCGCCTGAGTGGCCTGGGAAATCGTCGGCAAATCCCGCCCGTTAATGATAATCTCCATGACCGATTGAACGCCTTGGGGCAAACGCGATTGCTCGCCCAGCTTGTCGCGGAGTGTTGGACAATACTCCGCGAAGGTGCTGGCAATGGCGAACTTGTATTTGCTGCCGGCCTTCGAGCCACTGGCGGCGATGCCGCCGGGAAACGGCATGATGACGCCTGGTATTTTGGCAATAGCCTCGACGCCGCGCTCCGCGGCCAGCAAAGCGGAATTGAGATCCTGGCCCATGAACCAGAGGTTGCCGCCCATCAGTCCGTCGCGATAGCCAAAGCGGCGGTCGATGGCGAACTCACCGCCCAGAATCGGCACCACCCACATCAGCCTGCCAAAACGCTCCTCACGGACTTGATAGCCGTCGCCATAGAAGGACAGTTTGTAGCCGGTTTTGACAAAATCGTCGCCATCAATGAGGTTGAAGCACGCCGTCGTCGGACAGGTTAACACATTTTGACTGATGCGCACGAGCAACGAGCGGTCGATGGCCTCGACGCGGTCCTTGCGAAAGCGCGGCACATGAAACTGTACGATGGCGCCGGACCTGCCGTCGGGCGTGGCAAAAGATTCGTCGCCGCCGGGGCCGACGTAACGATCCAGGCCGGCTTCGCAATCGCACATGATGGTGCTTGAGGCATTGCCGGTGCATGCCGCGACGGCGTGATCAAGCCACGTGCGGTCGCGGGCAGTGATGAGAACTTCCGCATAAATACTGCGAAAGGCCTCGGCAAATGTGTCGTCGATGATGGCGCGGGGCATGATTGCGTGGGTGTTATGATTGCGGACTTTAGAGAACCAATTAACTGGTTGCTATTTTAGCAATTTGGCCACCGGTAATCATGGATACACAACACAAAAGCAACCTAAAAAACTAAGCCGCGAACCGGAGGCGCAACCAACGCGCTCGCCTTCGGCCCGCGGCCAAACGGAAACCAAAACCAAAACTAATTACTCATCCTCGCCGATTTTCCAAACGACGCGGCGGCGAGCTTTCAACAATGCCGCAATCACATTGTTCAATTTCAACTTGGGATCGAGGCTCTTGGCTTGCATCATGCATTCGTCGATCATCATCTCGAGCTTTTCGAGGCCAGTGTCCACCTCGCTGGGGGCCTTGGTCGCCGGTGCTTTGCCGGACGCGACGGCGACGGCATCTTCATTGGAAATGCGAATGCGCATCTTCGAGCGCAGATCGCTTTTGACAATGGCCATGCCGGTCTTTACGTTGTCCGGCACTTTGTCAAAGCCGGGATGATCTCGCATCCACATTTTGAGCACCAGCTTGTTGCTGCGCATTTTGAGGAATCTCCGGTTGGCTTTGAACACTTGCCGGAAATAAGGCGCGATTTCTCCCACTTCGCCTGCGGGCAAAGGGGGCGGCGCGTCATTGTTTTTACCCTTGGTTCTTGGCATGATTCGTCCACTCCTGTTGTAAATGCAACGCACAATGCGTTTGAGAGCGATTGTATGCCTTAGAATCGCCAGGGCAAACACAATTAGAATTATTTTGAGATGGAGCAATCGAAATGAGGTTCAATCCGGCAAGGGTTTGCGCACGCCTTTGGCCATGAGAAGATTAATGCGCTCCTTCAATGCCGGTTGCTGAGCGTTTTGTTGCAAGGCTAGTGTGTACATCGACAGCGCCAGTTCGGGGTGTTCATGTTCCTCATAGATTTGCCCAAGCTCGGTCATGGCGCGAACGTTTTTGGGATCATAATGCAATGCTTGCTGAAATCGTCCCACGGCGGGTTGGAATTGGCCAGCTTGACGCAATCGCCAGCCGTCTTCCGCATAGGCGGCGCCCAGAGCCGGCTCATTGTTGAGCCATTCCTGAATCATCTGGTCCGCCTCGGCATTTCTGCCGGTGCGGTACATGAGCAACGCCAGGGCATGTCGGCATTCGGGGTGATTGGCATTGGCCTGCAAGCATTGTTTGTAATAATCCTCGGCGCGAGCGGTTTGATTGAGACGATCGTTGCACTGGCCGAGATTGTAGAGCACGCTGGCATCTTTCGGCTCGAGCGGCAGGGCCAACTCAAAATGATCGCGGGCGCTGGCGTAGTCGCCTTGCTGGTATAGATGAATGCCTTCGTCGTTGTACTGGCGGAAGCGCTCGTGTTTTTCGGTTTCACAGCCTGTGGTCAAAGGCGCAAGAATGGCAAGCACGGCAAGCCGATAAAGCCAATCCAAGGCGCGACGCCGCCCGGTCAGGGCAATCCTGGCAAGAGCGGGAATGTTGTTGCGCGGCGACATCGGCCATCCTCCAGTGCGGGAGGATAGCGGCGGCCGTGAAAAATGGAAGAGCAGCAAGGGGAAAATGTCAGCGAAGCTTACCGTCCGGGTTGTCTTTTTTTTCGTCCGGTTCGGTGTCTACCGGGGCTTTGGACGCGTCCCGCGGCGTGTAATCGGGCAAAGGACGGTCGCGATAATTGTAATCCACTTTCTTGGGCATTTCGCCCGCATATTGGCTGTAGTCCAGGTATAGAACGCCGCAGCCGACCAGCAAGGAAATCAAGGAAATGGCTAACATGCCTGTGTAAGCGTCGTTGGCCGGCTTGACGGTTTTTTGTTCGTAGTTGGCCGCCATGTGCGGGACTCCCCTAGAGCACCTAAAACAAAAACACTTGCAACCACATTTGTTTTCTGGTTCCCAAACTCTGTTTGGGAACGTGTGTTCCCGAAACTCCGTTTCGCGAAACCCGGATTAATCTCATACCAAAGCCGCGAAACGGAGTTTCGCGGGCGTGCGTTCCCAAACAGAGTTTGGGAACGAGAGCCAGCACACTAGCGTAACTTGGTCGCCACTTCATCGCCAGGTTGAAGCGTGGGCGGCGCGACGCCGGGTTGGCGCAACAATTTGCCAATGGCATAGCGGAAATCGGCGTCTTCAATAATCAGCCTGCCCAGGTATTCCGCTTTCGGCGCCAGGCGATAAACCTCCAGGGTGTGACCCTTCTTGAGGCCCGAATCGCTGCCGATGGTGATCTTCACCAAAGTTTTGTCGGTGCCATCGACCTTTTCAATCTGGCCTTTCACCATGACCGGAGGCGGATTGCTGTAGTTGGCGTCCTTGGGGCCCCCGCCGACGGCGCTCCCTCCGGCGTTGGCCGGCTGATTTTTCTTCATTAAATCGGCGATCATTGTGTCTTTGGCCCGGAGTTCGGACATCAGGTTTTGGTTGCGATTAACGGTAGTTTGAGCGATATTCTCCGCCGCTTGCTTGTCATTGATGGCCTTGGCGATTTCATCTTGAAGCTTGAGGACTGATTTCTCGCGTTCTTTCACCACGCTGTCGGTGAACTTTAATTCCTTGTCGAGCCGTTTGGATTCCTCCAGCGAGCGCGACGCTTGCAGGACAGCTTCTTCGCGCTGAGCCATGGCTGTGGCCAGCTGGGCTTTGGCTTGCTTGATTTCTTGCTCCAGCTCCGCGACTCGGGCATTGCCTTCGAGGGATTTGCCGTCGAGCAAGCGTTTCATTCTCTCATTGTCTTCGATGAGCTTTCTGCGGCTTTCGGCTTCCTGCTTGGCCATGGCCTGGAAGACCTTGAGCTTTTCATCGCGCGCCTGGGCCTCTTCCTTCCAGTTCGGAGCGAACTTGTAGGTGTAAGCCATCAGCCCGCCCATGGCGAGCGCGGCAATGAATACCAAAAAGACCAGGATTTTTCCAAGAACAGTCATGATCGCCCCCCCTGTCGGACCAAGCCGCTCACCCCATCCCCTCTCCCCGAAGCGGGGCGAAAGGCCAAGGTGATGTGCAGCCG
>DASRAT010000114.1:0-3605 GCA_035638015.1 Gemmataceae bacterium
GACCGTCGAGGAAGGGCAAAACGAGGCACGCATCCCGCAAGCGGCCGAACCTGGCAATTACACACTGCGAGCCGGCGATACCGATCCAGTCGCATGGTTTTCGGTCAATTTGCCTCCGGAAGAAAGTGATTTAACCAAGGTTCCCAAAATGGAGATAGAAGCCGTCTTGGGACCAGACGCCGTGCTGACGATTGAAGGTCGGACCGATCTCAAGGAGGTCATGCGTGGCCACGTGAGCCGGCCCGTGGAGTTGATGCCGATTTTGATGCTGGTGCTATTGGTGTTGTTGGCGCTCGAGAATTTGCTGGCGAACAAGTTTTATCGGCGGGAAACACAGCAAGTTTAGCCGCGGCCCGGAGGGCCGCGCGGGCCTTCGGCCCGCGACCAAACGAAAGACCATCATGCAACAACCATTGGCAATTTTGACTGCTGACCGCGACTGGCCCTGGCGCGACGGCGACCTTCTCGGTTGGCCGGGCTTGGTGGCCATCGCCGCACTGTTGGTGTTGGTCACATTGTGGACCTATGCTGGCCAGCGCCAAATCGGTTGGCGAAAAGTCTTCACTGTGCTCGCACTTCGTCTCGCCGCCCTAGCCATCATTGCCTTGCTGCTTCTGCGACCTTCGTTCGCCAATGAGCAAGAAGTCGTCACGCCCGGCAAGCTCATCATCGTTCTCGATAGCTCACTCAGCATGAAGATCAACGACGCCCCCAATAGCAGCAGCCGTTGGGATTTCGTTCGCAAGTTGCTCGATTGGCCCGATGTCAAGGATGCGCTCCAGCGGCTGCAAAAGGACAAACAGATCGAGATTGTCGTTTATCAGGCGGCCGAGAATGTCCAGAAATACAACCCCGCCAGCGATGCCGACGGCAAGCGCACCGACATCGGCAAGTGGCTTAATCGGCTTTGGGAAATTCATCACAGCGACCGCAATCTCCGTGGCCTGTTGTTGATTACCGACGGTGCCGACAACGGCACCAGCTATCCGGTTCTCAGCGAGGCGGCCAAATGGCGTGAGTTGCCGTGTCCCATTCAAACTTTCGGCGCCGGTAGCGAAGCGACCAGGCAAGGCCAGAAGGATATCGCGGTTGTTGATGTGAAGGCCAAGAAAGAGCTGATTTACGTCAACAACAAGGTGCCGGTCGAGGCGACTATAGATGCTCCCAACCTGGAAGGTCAACACGTCACGGTTCGCCTATTTGTGGACGGCAAACAAGTCAGTGTCAAGGAAAACGTCAAGTTACCCAACGCCCGCGGCAACGTGATTGACGCCGGCGAGTTTGTGCCGGGACCGGAGCAAGCCGGCGAGATCAAGGTCACCGTCAAAATCGACCCGGTTCCCGGTGAGTTCACGATTCTCAACAATGAAATGAGCACTTACATCAATGTCCGCAAGGAAGGCATTACCATCCTCTGGATCGACCGGCCGCGCCGCGAGGAAGCGACCGGCATTCTGCGGGCGCTTAACAAGGATGCGCGTTTCAGCATCACTTACGATGAGCGTGTTGGCGACGGTCCTCTGGGACCGGCTCAGGCGGAGTTTTTCAAATCCCCCGACAAGGCGTTCGATGTCGTGGTGATTGGCGACATCAGTGCCGCGCAGTTTTCGGGCGGCAGTGCCGGAGTCTTCGAGAAACTCGCTGAACAAGTCGCTACCAAACGCACTGGCCTCTTGATGCTCGGCGGTTACCAGACGTTCGGCAACGGCGGTTGGAACCAAGCGGGCAAGAGGATCGCGGATTTGCTGCCGGTAGGTTTGACTTCGGATCAAGTTGAGGACAAAACGCTGGTTGTCCCTGTGAGCACCAACGCCGGTCATCGGCTGATTCAGCTCGACGCGCCGGCCAACAAAGACCTGTGGCGAGATGTCTTCAAGCCCCTCGACGGCTATGCCAAACTTGGCGCCGTAAAAGCCAACAACATGACGTTGCTTCAAACCGATGAGAGCCGCGAGCCGATCTTCGTGGTGACGCCCGACGGCAGTCCGCGTGTGGCGGTATTCGCTGGCGACACGACCTGGGTACATTCCAATTGGTACGGCAGCGACGACGCCGTTCGCGCCTTCGAGCGTTTCTGGAATCAGCTTGTTGCCTGGCTGGCCCGTCAGGAAGAGGGCAGCACGCAGGTATGGATCAAGCTCGACAAACGCCGTATTTCCGTTGGGGCCAATCAGAAGATCGGCTTCAGCGTGGGCGCCAACGGCAAGGACGGCCTGGCGATCACGAATGCCACTTACATCGTCAAGGTGACAGGACCGGGCGGCGAGACCTCCGACATCGGCACGGCGCTCAAGGTCGGCGAACAACGCGGCGAATTCAAGCAAACCAATATGGTCGGCGAATACAAGGTGAGCGTGAGCGCGACGGTGGGTGACATTTCGCTCGGCACAGCGTCGGCACGCTTCATGGGCTATGCCGAAGACGTGGAGAACCAACAGCCGGCCGCCAATCACAAGGATCTCATTAAACTCGCCGCGGCCGGCGGCGGCAGCTTTCGCATCGCGGGCAAGGAAGAACTGCTGCAATACCTGAGCGAACTGCGCGACCGCAGCGGCGGCTCGGGCTGGGTGAAGCGCGACGTGTGGCCGAACTGGAAGACGCCGCCGGCATCGGACGCGGTGGGCGATCAAGTGGGGGCGCTGGTGCAATCGCTGGCGCTGCCGTGTTTATTGTTGTTTGCGGGGTGTTTGGGGACGGAGTGGTTTTTGCGGCGGTGGTGGGGGTTGGTGTAAGCGTAATGGTCCACGATTCAGACTGTTATTGCTTACCCCCCGCTAGGAGCGTAGCATGGCCAAGAAAGAGATCTTTGCCGAGACGACGCCTCTTGGCCAGCGGGTCGTGCTGACGCGAGACCGCTGGCGCGAAATTGTGAGGTTCAAGCATCCCGCGCTTGCTGGGCATGAAGATGAAGTACGGGATTGCGTGCGCGATCCCGATGTCATTCGGGCAAGCTTCAAGGACAACGAAGTTCACATGTACTATCGCACGGGAGCAATCGGATACATTTGTGTCGTTGTGGGCGGCGACGACCTGCAGGCGCGTTTTGTGATTACCGCGTATCGCACAAAGAAACTCAAGAAGGGACAAGAGTTGTGGACAAAGTAAGAGTTTTTTACGACCGTACCGGAAACACCTTGACGGTGTGGTTCGATGATCCGCGGAAAGAGGCGATCTGCGAGGAAATCGAGGATGACATCGTCCTGATGAAGGACCGTCGCGGTCGCGTCATTGGTTTTGAACGGCTGAATTATCTGTCCCCGAAGCAGCAAGGAAATGGTGGCGCTTGTCCAGTGGAGGTGAATGTGCTGACGTGAGCGCATGCGGCACGGTGTTATTAACAAGCAAATGAACCCCCCTTCGACAACTCCATGCAGGATCATTGCTCAAACCCTTTCAAGCCCAATTGCCCCAGCTTTTGGATCGGCATACGCTCCGGTTCTCACCTGCCATCATGGTCTCGCACCAATCTTGAATGCCTGATCCGAGCAGGGGCTTGGCTCCGCGTCTTTTGTCATGGCCAGGCAATCAAAAAGCAACTGATTGCTACCGTTTACATCTCGCAGCCCTTGAGTCCGCGGCTAAACGAAGCCGGTTGCCGACCTGTC
>DASRAT010000115.1:0-2488 GCA_035638015.1 Gemmataceae bacterium
GCGGAAGCTATTAGATAGCCGCTGGAGCCAGAGCTTGGTAGTGCGTTGGCTGCCGGTGTTGAGCGCCCTGTTCATTGCCGGCATGGGATTGTTAGTTTGTTATCAGGGCACTCACCCTTGAAAAGGAACGGATACGTTTTCATGCGCGTGACCGAGCTGCAAGCCATTCAAGTTCGCATTCCCTTCAAACGAGCGTTTCGCCATGCTTCTTACACGCGGACCAGCACGGACAATGTCGTGATTCGCTGCGTCCTTGAAAACGGAACCATTGGCTTCGGCGAAGGTGTGCCGCGCGAATATGTCACCGGCGAAACCATCGATTCCGCGTTTGAATTGTTGAAACGCAGCGATTTGAAATCGCAATTGTCAGACTGCGCCGATTTCACGGCGGCCGTGGCAATGGCCGAGCGGTTGCAACTCGCTCCAATTCCCGGCGATGACCGCAAGTGCCAGGGCAACGGCGCTCGCTGCGCCGTGGAACTCGCGGTGCTTGATGCGCATGGACGGCACTTTGGGCAATCACTTTCTCGCGTAGTCCAATTGCTAGCGCCGGACCTGTTTGAACCAAAGGCAGAGGTGCGTTACAGCAGTGCCGTCACCAGCGGTTCGACCGGTTTCAAAACTCGCTTGAAAGCCCTGGCCATGTGGGCCTACGGCTTCCACCAACTCAAAGTGAAAGTCGGCGTCGCGGGCCAAGATGATGTCGGCCGTTTAAGCGCCATTCGCAAAGGCGTCGGCCGCAAGATGGACATTCGCATTGACGCCAATGAAGCTTGGCCGGCGGCGGAAGCTGCGCGAAAAATCACGGAACTGAAACCATTCAACATCAGCTGCGTGGAGCAGCCGAGCGCTCATGAGGAAACTTGCCATTTCGCGGAGATTCGCCGGCAGACGGGCCTGCCGATCATGCTCGACGAATCGCTGTGCGGCATGGTGGACGCCGAGCGAGCCGTCGCGGGCGGATGGTGTGATTTGTTCAACATCCGCCTGTCCAAGTGTGGTGGGTTCATTGCGAGTTTGCGGTTGGCTCAATTCGCGAAGCGTTATGGGCTTGGATACCAACTCGGCTGCCAGGTGGGGGAGACCGCGATCTTGTCGGCGGCAGGGCGGCACTTTGCTGCCAGTGTCAAGGATTTGCGTTATGTGGAAGGATCCTATGATCGGCATTTGGTGCGTGAGGCATTGGGGACGCGCGATTTGACGTTTGGGAGAGGAGGAAAGGCGGCGGCGCTCATGGGGGGCGGGCTGGGGATCGAGATCGACACAACCGCATTACAGCGGGTGACGGTCCGGACCGAAACCCTTGCTTAACAACCCTCTTTGCGGTTGTTGCGACCAATCAAGGCAGAAACAGACGGCCTGTGCCGCGGAGGCCGTCGATGCGCAAGAGTTTTTCGTACAAGCTGTCGGTCACACGTTCCGCGTAATCTTTGTCTAGGAAAACACGGTCCGCATCGGAGAGTGTAAAGACCGGAAAACTGGAAACTTCATTGTGTTTGCGAATGGTCGCTTCAAGCGAATCGGGGCCATCATCATTGCGGTTGTTTGTTAACAGGTAGAGTTGCATTTGTTGGCACACTTGCCAAACGCGTGCGTCCGAGTCATCGCGTGTAAGCTGAACATCCGGAAACCTGTAAGGCTGAATGTCCAGGTACTCCCAGAACTCGCGCCAGAACTCCGACTGCATCAGTGCCAGCAAACGTGCGACGTGTCCCTCTATGTTGACATCAGCGAGAAGCCGGATCACTGCTTTGCTCCTGCTTCTTTTGGCGTATCAAAATCCGTGCAGATTCCAGCCGCTCACGGATTGCTTTCCGCTCAGCTTCTTCCGCGTCCGGCGGTTGCCGCTTGGCGGCATTGCGTTCGCGAATGCGGCGGTCTTGTTCCATGACCGCCTCGTAATTCTCCCGGACGTATTTTTGGACAGCATCGATTTCCGCCGTGGTGAGGACCGGCATGATTTCCAGGATTTGCTGTGACGTAAATCCTCGCTGGATGTAGGGAACGACATCCTGCACCGTAATCCGGCAAGTCGAGAGTTGCGGCCCGCGGCCGCGGTCTACAATGTGGATTCCATTGTTTTCCATTGCATTTTCCCCATGTGGCCTGCTAGGCCTTATGCTGCATTTTATCCTTAAGGCGATCGTTTTGTAAGATACCCTCATGTCAGCCGATCAGCACCCTGCCACCATCGACACCTTTGTCACCGACGCCTGGCGCTTCCGCCGCTATGAGCCGCCTGGCGAGCCGCGAGGCATCATCGTTTGCCTGCACGGCATCCAAAGTCACGGCGGCTGGTATGAGTATTCCAGCAAGAAACTGTGTGCCGCCGGTTTTCGCGTGTATTACCTGGATCGCCGCGGGTCGGGATTGAATGAAAAGGCTCGGGGCGACTCGCCGTCATTTGGCCGGTTGCTCGAGGATGTTGCTGACTTCTTGCGTTCGCCGGTGGTGACGGGGGGCAGTGATAAACGCGCCTTGCCGGTGT
>DASRAT010000116.1:0-5429 GCA_035638015.1 Gemmataceae bacterium
GGATGAGCGAACCAAGCAAACCAAGGCGGCCGCGGCAGGCTGCAAGGCCGCCAAACAAGCGATCAAAGCGGCAAAATCGGAATTGCTTGTCACCGAAGCCAAGTTAGAGAAGGCCCATGCCGATCTTAAAGTCATGGAGACGCGGATTATTGCCGCGGAAAAAGACAAAATGCGCACGCAGGCCAAGGCCGAATGGGCGCGGATTCGGGCGCCGTTTAGCGGCGTCATCACGGCGCGCAACGTCGATCCCGGCGACTTTGTCCAGGACGCGACCACGGCTCGCACCAAGCCCATGCTGACGCTCATGCGCCTGGACCTGGTCACCGTCGTGATGATGGTTCCCGAGCGTGCGGCATCGTTTGTGGACGTGGACAAGCCCGCTTACATCCAGCTGGAGGTTCAGGGCAAACCGATCGAGAACTTACGGGTCAAGGTCAAGCGCTTCGCCCCAATTCTGAATCCGGACAAGGGCCGCACCATGCCCGCGGAAGTGGACATTTACAATCCGCCGGAGCATAGCTACCCGCTGGCGGTGAAAAAGGGCGTTAGTTCATTCCTGGCGCCGCTGGGCAGCAGTCAGGCCCTGGAAGCTGCGACCCTGTTGGCGGTCGGCCGCGAAAAAGTTTGGGGCCGCCCTGGGCTGTTGCAGCCCGGCATGTACGGCACCATGCAACTGGAACTGCAAAACTTTGAAGACGCCTGGTTGATTCCCTCCAGCGCCATTTTCAGCCGGGAAAACAAGACTTACGTGTACATGGTGCAAGGCGACGTAGTCCGCCGAGTGCCGGTGCGGGTCGAATATGAAGACGGCATCAAAGCCAAAGTGGCCATGGTGGTGCGCGAAGGCAACGCGGAGATTGGCGAGCAAGATGTGCTCAAGAAGCTCGAAGGAAATGAGAAGATCATTCGCATAGGCCAAGGCGAACTGCGCGACGGACAAAAGGTGACTGCCAAGCCGGTGCAATGGTAAATCCTGCGACAAGCAGGGAGGCATTGTCATGGATCGCAACAGGATGTGGCGGGTCAGCATGGCAGCATTGCCCTGCTGCGCCTTGATATCAGCCCTGGCTGTTGCTCAGCCTCCCGCCATCGGCCCGGTGATCAAGGTCCCAGTCCCTGCCATTCAAAAAGAGATCAGTGTCGGACCGCCCAGCGCCGCTGCGCAATTGACGCCCATCTTCAAAGGCGGCAGTCTGCTTCCCATCGACTTGCCGACGGCATTGCAACTGGCCAATGCGTCCAATCCCATCGTGGCCATGGCCCGAGTCCGCGTCGAACAAGCCTATCAACGTCAAGTGCAGGCCGACGTTTTGTGGCTGCCGTCGCTGGTTGGCGGCACCACCTACCTTCGGCACGACGGCTTGACCCAGAATCAGGCCGGCACCATGCTGTTTTCCAATCGCTGGAGCTTCGGCGTTGGCGGCGGGGCGGTGCTGCGTGGCGATTCCAGCGATGCCTTGTTTGCTCCTCTCATTGCCCGGCGTCTGACCGATGCTCAGGCGGCCCAGGCCCAAGCAGTTGCCAATAACATCGGTCTCGATGCTGCGTTTGCCTATTTCGATTTGCTCGACGCCCATGCCCGTTTGGTGATTCAGGCCGCGTCGCTGGCTGACGCCGAAGAGATGTTGCGCGTGGCCGAGGTCGCGGAAAAGGCGGGGGCGGGCAAGACGCCGGCTGATGCGCCGCGTGCTCAAACGGAGGTTCGGTTGCGTCGGGCCGAGCGGCAACGATTGGAAGCTCATGCTGCCGATGTCTCCGCCCGGCTCGTGCAATTGCTGGTTTTAGATCCCACCGTCGACCTCGTGCCGGCCGACGCGGCAGTGCTGCAATTGACGCTAATGCCGGTCAACGGCCGCCTGGAGGAGTTGATCGACCTTGGATTGCAGAATCGCCCGGAAGTGAGAGAAGGCCGATTCCTGGCGGACGCTGCCCAAACACGTTACCGACAAGCGCAGTGGGACCCGCTGCTGCCTAAATTTGAGATGGGTTACACAGGCAATCACTTCGTGGGCGGCATTCACGATGAGGCCCAGCAAGCGGCAGGCCGTGGCGATGGGGTGGCGTCCATCTACTGGGAGCTGCGCAATCTCGGCGCTGGCAATATCGCCAAGGTGCGCGAACGCCGGGCGTTTCTGGATGAATCCACTTACAACGTGCTGGAAATCCAGGCTCGTGTGGGTGCCGAGATCACCAGCGCCGCCAAAAACGTGCTGGCATGGGAACGCAGTTTGAATGAAAGCAGAGAGGCGGTTGTCAGCGCCGAAGAAACCTGGCGGCGTTTGAAAGCGTCGCAATTCGGCATGACCGGCCGTGATCGCCGCTACGACCCGCTGGAGCCGCTGATCGCCTTGCAGCAGCTGGATGCGGCCCGCCTGCGGTACCTTGAAAACATCATCGGTTACAACAAATCACAATTCCGCTTATTTCAGGCCCTGGGCAATCCGCTGCTGGGCGCTGCCGTGCCTGGCAATCCTCGCTGAAACTTGCTCCGGTGCGCTTCACGGCTAACTATTGCGAAATTCGCGCAACCTCCACTTGTTGCTAATTGCCGCATTGCTACAATAGTGGCTTCCACTATTTTGCGCCCCAGGCGATGTTATCGGTGGTGAGCCATGAAAGTTCGGGCCAGCGTTAAACGCATTTGTGAAAACTGCAAGATCGTCCGACGGCAGGGCAAGTTGATCGTCATCTGCTCCAACCCCCGTCACAAACAACGCCAGGGTTAAGGCGAGGAGTTTGCACGCATGCCGCGTATTCTCGGTGTGGACCTTCCCCAAGATAAACCTACGCATATATCGTTGCGTTACATCTACGGCATCGGACCGACCACGTCGCTGGAGTTGTGCCACAAGGCTAACGTCGATCCGCAGCGGCACGCCCGCGAGTTGTCGGACGACGACATCAGCCGGCTGGCCACGATCCTCGACAAGGATTACACCGTCGAGGGGCCTTTGCGTCGGCAGCTGCACCAAAACGTGCAACGGCTCAAGGAAATCGGCTGCTATCGCGGTGTCCGCCATCGCCGTGGCTTGCCGGTTCGGGGACAACGCACCCGCACCAACGCGCGTACCCGCAAAGGTCCGCGCAAGACAGTGGCCGGGAAGAAGGGCGTGAAGGAGCAGAAGGGTTAGGCCGCTTGCGGCTTGGCTTGTAGGGTGGGTGAAGTCTTCGGAACCCACCATTGCCCTCAGAGGTGGGTTCCGAAGACTTCACCCACCCTACGGCATCAAGATTTCATCGACGGGAGCATCCAGCAGTGGCCAAAAGCAAGAAACGCAAAGCCCGGCGCAATGTCAGCCGTGGCGTTGCCCATATCAAGGCAACCTTCAATAATACCATTGTCACCATCACCGACACCAACGGCGATACACTCTGTTTCGCCTCGGCCGGAACCGTGGGTTTCAAGGGCAGCCGCAAAAGCACGCCCTTCGCCGCCCAGCGTGCCGCCGAAACCTGTGCGGAAAAGGCGACCAAGTTCGGTTTGAAGGAGCTGGAAGTCCGCGTCAAAGGCCCCGGCTCCGGCCGCGAATCGGCGATCACCGCCCTGCAGGCCGCCGGCCTCTCGGTCAAAGCGATTGAAGATGTGACGCCGCTGCCTCACAATGGCTGCCGGCCCCCGAAGAAACGACGTGTGTAATTGAGAGGAGTCAGAGATCAGGGGTCAGTTGTCAGGCAAGCGAGATTGCTGCATCTGACGTTCGACCTTTGGATTCTGACCCCTGAACCCTGACCCCTGAACCCTACGAAATATGGCTCGCCACATTGACTCTGTTTGCCAACTCTGCCGCCGCGAAGGCATCAAGCTGTTCCTCAAGGGCAGCCGTTGCGAAAGCCCCAAGTGCGCCATCGAGCGCCGCAATGCCGCCCCCGGCATGCACGGCTACCGCCGCGGCAAAGCCAGCGAATATGGTGTCCGCCTCCGCGAAAAGCAGAAGCTCAAACGCTTCTACGGAGTGCTGGAACGCCAGTTCCGACGTTACTTTGAATTGGCCTCGCGCTCGCCCGAAAACACCGGTGAGGTGCTGCTGAGCATTCTGGAGCGCCGGCTCGACAACGTTCTGCACCGGCTCGGTCTGGCCCAGTCCCGCGCCGCTGCTCGCCAACTGGTCAGCCACGGCCATGTACAACTCAACGGCAAGGCTTGCGACATCCCCAGTCTGCTGCTCAAGAAAAACGACGTGGTGAAAGTCAAAAGCAAGCCGCGGACCTTGGCGCTCGTGAAAGTCAATCAGGGCGACCACCCGCAGCCGATCCCCGACTTCCTCGAAATGATCTCCAATGAACCGCCCGAAGCCCGCATGACGCGATTGCCTACGCGCGGCGACGTCGATCCGCGCCTGACCAAGGAAAAGGAACTCCGCGAGCAGCTTATCATCGAAGTTTGCTCCCGTTAGCCGCTTGCGGCTTTGCACCGACCCATTTATTCAGGAGGTCATATCCATGCGCATCAAGTGGCGTGGTTTGGAACTGCCGAATCGTGTTACCAGCGATCGTGAAACCTTGACCGACACCTACGGCAAGTTCGCCGTGGAGCCCTTCGAACGCGGCTTCGGCGTCACCGTCGGCAATAGCCTGCGCCGCATCCTGCTGTCCAGCCTGGAAGGCAGCGCCGTCACGCGCGTCAAGATCCAGGGCGTCCAGCACGAAATCAGCAGCATCCCCGGCGTCGTCGAGGATGTCACCGACATTGTCCTTAACGTCAAAAGCCTGGTCGTCAAAAACACCAGTGAGCAGCAGCGGACGATCCGCATTGACCGCAGCCAGCGCGGCGTGGTCACGGCCGCCCACATTACCACTGATGAGGCGATCCAGATCATCAACCCCGAGCACATTATCGCCACGCTGACGGACGATGTGCTATTCAGCGTCGAAATGACGGTCGAAAACGGCCGCGGCTACCGCACCGCCGACGAAAATTCCGGCGCCGAACGCGAGATCGGCGTCATTCCCGTCGATAGCAGCTTTTCGCCGGTTGTCCGCGTCAAGTATGAGATCGAAGAGACCCGCGTCGGCCAGCGGACCAATTACGACAAGCTCATCATGGAAATCTGGACCAACGGGACGATCACGCCGCAAATGGCGCTGGTTGAAGGGGCCAAGATTCTCCGCAAGCACCTGAATCCGTTCATTCAATACGCCGAGCCTGGCCCCGAGATGGCCCTCGACGATCGCGCCGACACGCCGGTGATGTCCGACGTGGTCGATCACGAGCTGGAACGCAAGTTGAACATGAGCCTTGCCGAACTGGAGTTGTCGGTGCGGGCGACAAACTGTTTGGAATCGGAAGGCATCACCACGGTGCGCGATCTGGTGATTCGCACCGACGAGGAATTGCTGGAAGTGCGCAACTTCGGCGAAACGACGCTCAAGGAAGTCAAAATCAAACTGGCGGAGCGCAACATGCACCTGGGCATGAAGTTGCCGGCTTC
>DASRAT010000117.1:0-5330 GCA_035638015.1 Gemmataceae bacterium
GCCCGTTGCAACAGCAGCTTGATCTTGTCGTTGGTCAGCGGCTGAAACGTGAAGATCTGACTGCGGCTCAAAAGCGGCGAGTTAATCGCAAAGAAAGGATTCTGCGTCGTCGCCCCAATGAGAATGATCCGGCCTTCCTCGACATCGGGCAACAGCACATCCTGCTGGGCCTTGTTGAAACGGTGCAGCTCGTCCACAAACAGGATCGTCCGCTTGCCCGCTTCTTCCAATTCTGCCCGGGCCTGCTCCAACACTTCACGCACGTCTTTGATGCCTGCCGCCACGGCGTTCAAGGGTTGAAACCGGCATTGTGTCTGCTGGGCAATGACGTGAGCCAGGGCGGTTTTGCCCGTGCCCGGCGGGCCAAAGAAAATGACGGAGCCAAGCCGATCCGCCAGCAACAGACGCCGCAGTAGTTTGCCGGGACCGATGAAATGCTCCTGGCCGACGAACTCGTCCAGGGTTCGCGGCCGCATCCGGGCCGCCAGCGGCTGGGCTTTGTTCAAATTGGCGGCGCGGTGTTCGTCGAAAAGATCCATGGAGCGCCCCTAAAAAGAACCAGCCCGAAGAACAAGGCTGGTGCCTTGCGCTTCGGGCTGATTGCGAAATCGTGGACTACTTTGATTTACTTCCTGACGGCGGGCACGGCAGCCGGACCCTGCTCAATTTGATTGCCGCCAGCAACCGTAATCTCGTTGCGGACGAAGTAAACATTGGGAGTCATGCGCACCAGGCTTTCGGCCAGTTGCTTTTCTTCTGCAGTCGCCACAACACCGGTGAGCACAACAACTTGGTTGTCGGTCACCGACACGTTGAGGTTCTTACCCGAAGTCAAGAAGCTGGAGTCACGCAGGGTGGTCTGAAGCTCACCTTGAATTTGCATGGGTTGCACGGGCCTCACATTGCCAAAGGTGGGGCCAACGACCGTGTAGTAGCTCGGCGCTCGCTTGACGCCCATGGTCGAGGCATAGGCATTGGTGGAACTGGTGGAGCCGGTTCCGCCCGTGCCGCCGGCCGCTCCGCCCTTGCCAGTCGTGCCGCTGGTCGTGGTCGATGCAATCATGGCCACGCCGAACAGGCCCTTGCCGGTCACCCTGGTGTTGGCCATGGTGTCGGAGCCGGCGACATTGACACTATTCGCCGGTTTCAAGGTGACATTGGGGCCATAGCCAGCCGCCAATGGGTTGGAATAATAAGCATTAAAGGAGTTGTTTTTGTTGATGGGCGACGTGCCGCCGCTGGAGGTGCTCGTCACTCCCGAGCTGCCCGTGCCGGCGCTGCCGAAGAGCGAACTGCTTCCAGCAGTGCTTCCGCTGCTAGTACCGCTACCCCCAGCCGATGCGCCGCCGCCGGCTGCACCACCGCCACCGGCGCCGCCGCCACCACCTTGAGCTAATAAGGGCGAGCACCAAAGAGCCAGGGCAACCCCGGCCAACGTGGCTCGCACCAATAATCCCGCACGAGATGTCTGTCCCCGCTTCATGGCGACTACCCTCATTTTTTGGGTGGACGATACCGTTTCTGTCAACATCGGTCAGGTACCCCGCGCGACTCAAACGGATCTTCAGCCGCACCGCTATATCTAGTCTAACCAATATAAATGAAAAAGCGATGAGACTCCAGCGCTTTTCCCAAAATTCCCATATTCACACGTACACCTTTGGCAATCGTAGCACAGGCGGCTCGCCTGTCAAAACATTTAACAGGCCAGCCGTCTGTGCTACGATTCCTTGCTTTTCCTCATTTTTTCTTGGAAAAATCACCAGCCTGGATGATGTAAAACCGGCTCGGGTCAAAATGACGCTGGAGGGCCGCATTGACCGACTGCACCGTCAATCCCGCGACGGCTTTCTCAAATTCGATGGTTCGCTCGTAAGTGCGCCCCAGGTACAGCTGACTGGCCAGCTGACCGACCACCGTACTGTCGCTGGAGCGATCCACCTTGCGTTCCTGCAGCAAACCTTTGATCGCGTCGTCCAACTCCGACTGAGTGATACCCTTCTTGGCGAACAAGTCGATGATCTCGTTCATGGAGTTGTAGACCTTGTCCACGTTCAGCGGATTGTAAATCGCCGAGAGGCTCCAGGCCGCCGATTTGTCCAGGCTGCTGGCGCGGAAAGAACTGCCGGCGCCGTAGGAGAAACCTTCCTTGGTCCGCAAGCGATCCATGATGCGTGAATTGAAAGCGCTGGCGCCCAGAACGTAGTTGGCGATCACCAGGGCCGGATAGTCGGGATTGCTGTCGTCCATCTCGAACTGATAGCCGCCAACGTAAACAGCATTTTCCTTGTCGGGAGTTTCGATCCGCTCCTTGCCGCCGGCGATGTTGGCTTTGACAATGGCCGGCACCCTGGTAAAGGGCGTCTTTGATTTCCAGCCGTCGAGCATCGCGGTGAAGGCCTTGACCGTTTCTTTCTCGTCAAAATCGCCGACGATGGCGATTTCGCCAAAGCTGCCGCCGATTTGTTCGTTGTAAAGCTTGACGATGTCGTTCCGAGTCACCTTGTCAACGAGGTCCATCGACTCGGCAATGGTGGGCACGTAACGGATGTTGTCCTTGGGAAACGGATTGAGCTTGCGCTGCAGAGCGTTGCGGGCCAGGGCTTGCGGATCGGTCAAGCCCTTTTCCAATGCTTGCCGGGATTCGCGCTTGAGAATGCCGAGCTCTTCCTCGGGGAAGATGGGATTGCGCAACACTTCCGCCACCAGCTTTAACAATGCCGGCAGCTTTTCGCGTTTGCACTCGAAGCTGAAGGTGAGCGCTCCCGTGCCGCCGCCGGCACTGAGGGTGGCGCCGAGAATGTCCAGTTCATCTTCCAGTTGTTCGTAAGTGTATTTGGTGGTGCCGCGCATCATGAGCGGGCCGAGGTAACCGCTGGCGGTCGTTTTGCCTGTCAGCGTCTTTTCGCTGCCGTAGCGGATGACGATGTCTCCAACCACGGTTTCGCCACGGGTCTTCTTGGGCAGCAACGCCATCTTGATGCCACCAGGCAACGTCGAACGTTTGGTGCGGGCTTCAAGGTTCTGCGGCGTCGGGTCAATGTTTTCACCCAGCGCAATGGGCGGGCCGCCCTTGTAATCGCCAACCAGCTTGGCCACGTCGGGCGGCACCGGCACCGGCGTGCGATCCGGCGCCTTGGTCGGCAGATACATGCCCACCGTGCGGTTGCTGCGCTTGAGGTACTTGGCCGCCGCTGCTGCCACGTCCTGCGGCGTCACCTTGTCAATCCGGTCACGGTGGATGAACAACAGCCGCCAATCGCCGGCGCCGATCCACTCGCTCAATTCCTTGGCTATCTCGTCGCTCTGATTGAGCGACCGCTCGCGCTCGGCCAGCAACTTGCGTTTGGCCCGCGCCACCTCGCCTTCCGTGATTTTGCCCGCGGCCAGCTTTTCCATCAAATCGGTAATGATGTCGCGCACTTCTTCCGGCGTCGCCTTGTCCGCGACTCGTGCGTAAACCTGAAGCAAATACGGGTCGTGCGTCGCCTCGACATACGCCGCCACGCCGGTGGCCTTCTTGGTCTCGACCAGTGCCTTGTACAGCCGGCCGCTCGGTTTGGAGGTCAAGATGCTGGTCAACACGTCCAGGGCCGCCATGTCGGGATGGGCGATGCCCGGCACATGATACACCGCTCCCACCACTGCTGGGCTGCCGACGCGGCGCAGAATGACGGTGCGTTCACCGTCCTGGGCCGGCTCTTCCGTGTAGCTCTCCTGCAGCACCCGGCTCGGCTTCTTGAGCGCGCCGAAGTATTGCTCCATGTAGCTGATGGCCTTCTTCTCATCGAACTTGCCCGCGATCGTAACCACGATGTTGTCCGGCTGGTAATACTTGCGGTAAAAGGCCCGCAGATTCTCGATTGGCACCTTCTCGATGTCGCTACGATTGCCAATCGTCGACTTGCCGTAATTGTGCCACTCAAACGCCGCCGCCGTGACGCGCTGATTGAGGATCGTGCTGGGATTGTTTTCATTCATCTCAAATTCGTTGCGGACGACCGTGAACTCCTTGTCCAGGTCCTCTTTCTTGACGTATCTGTTGACCAGAATATCCGCCTTGAGCTTGATGCCGAATTCCAGGTTTTTGTCGGTTGCCGGCATCGACTCGTAATAGTTGGTGCGGTCCAGATAGGTGGTGCCGTTGGCCGTGTTGTTGGCGCCGTGCTCTTGCAACACCTTGTCTACGTTGGGGTGCGTTGGCGTGCCCTTGAAGCACATGTGCTCGAGCAAATGGGCCATGCCCGATTCGCCGTAGCCCTCGTGGCGGGAGCCGACCAACACGGTCATGTTGATGGTCACGGTCGACGCGGCAGGATCGGGGAAAAGGAGAAAACGGACGCCATTGTCGAGTTTGTATTCGGTGATGCCCTCGACGGTGACGACCTTTTTGGCAGTGGCCTGCTGCGCCGGGGCGAGTGGGGCAGACAGGGCAAGCCAGGCAATTGCCACGAACCAGGTGACGGTGCGATTCATTCCAGTCACTCCTTTTCGCCGATGTTATGGAAGGAAAGCGGTCCCTGTATCGTTAGTGCTGCGGGCCACGGCGTCAAGCCGCTTGCACCTTGGCAATTTTGACTTGACCCGAGTTGCCACTTGCTGCATAAGCAGCGCGCGGCCACATGCAAGGCGCCGTAGCACAGGCGGCTCGCCTGTTTGACTTGTTCAATACAGGCGAGCCGCCTGTGCCACGACTCGCATGGACGATGCTGGAAGGAGATCCACCATGAAGCGAAAACTGCTAATAGGCACAATGCTGCTGATGTCTTGCGGCTGCAGCACCATGAATAACACGGAAGCCGGCGTGGTCGGCGGCGGCCTCGCCGGCGGCGTGCTCGGCACCATTGTTGGGGCGGCATTCCACAATCCGCTCGCGGGCGCGGCCATCGGCGCCGGTACGGGTGCCGTCATTGGTGGCGCCTCAGGCGCCGCGGAAGACAAACGCGAGCGGCAGTTCGAGATGCGGCAAGCTGCCGCCGTGGCCGCGGCCCAGGAAGCTCAGCAACCGGCCTTGACACTTGAAGACATTGCCAGGCTGAGCAAGAACAACACACCCGACTCGGTCATTATCACGCAGATTCGCAACTCCCACGCCATCTATAAGCTCAATGCCGACGATCTCAACTATCTGCAGGCAAATAACGTCAGCGCATCAGTGGTCATCGAGTTGCAAAACTCGGCTCGTCAGAATTACGTGAACGGACCGCCTGTCGTGTACGCCCAGCCAGGATATATCTACGATCCCTACTATTACCGTCCGCCCGTGACCGTGGGCGTGGGATTTGTCGGCGGTGGTTATCGGCGCTGGTAGCCGGCTTGCCCTCAATTGA
>DASRAT010000118.1:0-7117 GCA_035638015.1 Gemmataceae bacterium
GGCCAGGCAGGTCACCTTGTTGACGCGCAGGCCGGTGTCCAGCGAGACTTCGTATTGCGTGATGACGGGCCCGGTATTGATGCCGACTACATGGACGTTGAGCTCAAAGTCCTTGAAGGTTTTTTCCAACAGGGCGGCCTGGTCGCGCAGGTGCTGGTCGTGTTGCTCGAAGGGATACGATTGCGGATCCTCCAGGAGCGAAAGCGGCGGCAATTGGTAATCGCGAAAACGTTCTGTGTCCGGCACCGGGCCTGGCCGCACGATGCGCAGGGCGGGACTGTCGGCAGGTTTGATGAGCGGCGTTACCAGAACGGCGTCGTTTTTGTCACCGGGAGGTACGACAGCGGTCAGCCGCACGATGGGGATGCCGTCGTCCTTGGCGGGTTTGGTTGCGGCAACGGCTGGCGCGGCGGTTGGCACCGGCGCTTGCTCTTCAAAATTCGCCGGTATGATGCCGCGGCAGAACCGCAGCACGGCCCAGCAGCCACGCAGCACCCAGGATATGGCCTTGTAGCCTGGCCCCACGAAGTAATCCGTGGCTAACACCACACCAATGCCAAACATGGTGGAAAACAACAGGATTTGCGCGGCCGTCACAAATGAGTCGTCGAGCCACGCTGCCAACCAGGCGCCCACGGTGCCGCCGCTGTCCGCCAAAGCTTCATTGGCCCACCAATCAGCGGCCACTGCGGAAAGCAACACCAAAATAGTCCAACCCGCCAGCCGTGCCGTCAATTTGCCCCAGTGCCGCCACACAACCAGATGGACTGCCAGCACTGCCCAGGCCGTCAGCATGGCATAAACGGCAAGACCGAACCCTTCCAACAGTGTCTCCGCCAGTCCGCGGCCCGGTTCTCCCAGCCAGTTGTCCGCCGCGACACCGCCGCTCTGGAAATGGCTCACCAGGCAGAGCGCCAGCATGGCGCCGACGGCGGCGAAGCCCACGGCCCATCCATCCAACGTTAGCAGACGACGCTCGGTCATCCACATTTCTCCCGGCTCGGCAGTCTGGCGCATCACTTCTTTTTTCGGCATAGCATTGCCCCAAGCATGGCGGCAGACGCCGCGAAACTTCCACTTTAGAATGAATGACGACGCAGTGATAGCACAGTTGGAGCGTTCGGACCGGATCTGTACGGATTGTTGCTAACCAGTGCCGCCGGTAAGGAATATGCGGGATTTCCCGTGCGGGATGGAGTCGCCTTGGGGTGGCAATTGGGTTATGATGAAAACAACTCGAAAAGAGAGGAATCTAACCATGACTGAAAGCAATGAACCAACATACCTGGCATTACCTTGCGAAACGCGAATAGTTCCCATTGAATTTGCAGGACTGTGGATTGCCTGGAATCGCAGTCAAACACGCATCGTTGCGAAAGGACGTACATTGCAAGAAACGGCGGATGCCGCCAAGGTTACGGGTGAACTGGAACCGGTTTTTGCCAAAGTTCCGAGGGGACACCAGTGCATTTCCGGTTGGCGACGGATCATACGCTAAGGCACAAGCGGCGGTGACAGAATCATGATTCACATCGCCCTGTGGGAACCCGAAATCCCGCCCAACACTGGCAACATCGCCCGCCTGTGTGCCGCCACGGGGACGACGCTGCATTTGATCGGCCGCCTCGGCTTTCAACTCGATGATCGCAATTTGCGCCGGGCCGGTTTGGATTACTGGCCGTCCGTAATCATCCACCAACATCTCAATTTCGAGGCTTTTCAAGATACCGTTCTGAAACCGCGATCGGCCCGCCTTTTCTGTTTCAGCGCTCACGCGGCCAAACCCTACACCGCTGTCCGTTACCAGGCGGGAGACGTCCTACTTTTCGGCAGCGAATCACATGGTTTGCCCCAATCCCTCCTGGATTTGAACCCCGAACAAACGCTCACCATTCCCATGCTGACCAAGAATGTCCGCAGTTTGAACCTGTCCACGACAGCTGGCATTGTGCTCTACGAAGCCCTGCGCCAGCTGCATAATTGGTAGATCCGGCCCACATTAAAATGCACTCGGGAAATCTCGGTCAGATGGGCAAGCCGCCAAGCCGATAACTCTACGGCAGAGCTTACCCCTGACGAGACCTCTTCGATGCTCACCGTGCTGTCGCTGCCGTCCGTGCAATCACTACGCCAACAGGTGCTCAAAACCCTGTGCAGCCACGATCAGCTCGACCCGGCACAAACGCCGTTTTTCCAGTCAATCATCAAGCGGCGCGGCAAACCGTGCGGCCTATTCTTCCAGATCCAGGGGCCCCGTATGCTCCGCACCTACGCGGTGTGGGCCGGCGAAGAAAACCGCATCCTTTGCTACGACTCCAAGGGCGAGCGTTTCGCTGAAATCAAGCTCAGCGAGGCCCCTGATCCGCTCAAGTTGGCGGCGTGAAGGTTGCACGAATAATTCAAACATCCCTTCCCTTCTGTCCAGTCCCCCCGAACAATTGCTATCAGAAAGCCGAATATTTCGGTTTTGCCACCTACTGACCTTGTGTACACATGGAGGGTAGTCTAATCTCAATGGAGTGAGAGGTAAGTTGCTCAACCCTTGAGGTAGCCCCCATGCGTTCGCCTCGCGTTGCACATCTTGCTGAGACGCCGCTCTTCAAATCGTTGCCGCCGTCGCTGCCGGTGGTTCGGAAGGTGACGGAAGGCCGTCCCCTTTTGAAGCCGGGACCGTTTGCCCAGCAACCGGACGTCATGGCGCTGGATTTCATCGACGGCTGCGGCCACGGTTGCCCGTTTTGCCCGGCGCGGATGGTGGGCGGCGGGCCGGCGTTTAACGACATCAATTTGATCGCTGCCGCGGAGCGGTTGGAGGATGAGTTATTGGCGCTACCACAGCGGCCGCAAGCGGTGTTTGTCAGTCCGAGTACCGATCCTTTTCCGCCGCTGAATGACGTTCAACAAGAAACGGGCCAAATTGTGGACGTGTTGGCCCGCAATGGCATTGACACTTGGTTGATGACCCGCGGTTTCATCCGGCCGGCAGTGCTGGACGTGTTGCGCCGCCATGCTTCGCGGGTCAAGGTGACCATGGCGCTGACCACGCTGGACCGGCCATTACAGCGAATGCTAGAACCGCTCACTGCGCCACCAAGTTTGCGGCTCAAAACCATTCGCTCTCTGCGCGATGCGGGCATCGCCTGCAATGCGGCCCTCGAACCGCTGATCCCCAATGTGACGGACACGCGCGAAAACTTGCTGCCAGTTTTGGAGGCACTTGCGCAAGCTGGCGTGCGGTCGGTGACCGTTGGCTATCTGGTGCTGCATCACCGGATTGAAGAACAGTTGCGAAATGTGTTGCGGCCCCTGGGGTTGGATGCGTTGATGATGGAAGAATATGCCGGTGGGCCAACGCTGCGGAGTGGACGCGGGATGAGCGGACGCTATTTGCCGCGTTCGCGGCGGCAGCATGGTTACGCGGCGGTCATGGCGATGGCGGCGGGGTTGGGGTTGCGCGTTGGGGTTAATGCTTTGACGAATCCGGATTTTACGGCGACGGCACAGGCGGCATCACCGCGGAAAGCGCCGACGATGGCGGCGTTGCAACACAACTAGGAGTTGCCTAAACCCTTCCAGGACGATTATCTTGCGGTTATGAAAACCACCATTTCCGCCAAAGGTGAGATTGTCCTTCCAGCACAGCTTCGTGGCCATGGATTCATGGAAGGCCAATTTGCCCGCGATGAAGCAAATCTGATCGAGTATCCAATCGATGTAGGAGGGAAAGGCAACAGCAAGCTGACTTGCAAGCTCTGGCTCGACTCCCAAACCGGGCTCCCTGTCAAGCGCGTGGTGATTTGGACCCAGGGCGAAAAAAGCATTACGCTCGTCACCGAGACGTATAGCCAATGGGAACTGGATCCCAAGCTCCCGGAAGACACCTTTGCGTTGCCGAAGTGACCCGGTCCTTTCCACACCAAGGCACGTGGTTTCCCAACTTTGCCCTTGACCTTTCGCCCCAAATCCACCATCTTCGCTGATAATACGGTTTCTTTCGCGAGGCTTCACTCCATGCGTTTCACCAAGATGCACGGCATCGGCAATGACTATGTCTACGTCGATTGCTTCAACAACAAGCCGCCCAGGGATCCCGCCGCACTCAGCCGCGTCATCAGCGACCGCCACACCGGCATCGGCAGCGACGGCCTCATCATGATTTGCCCGTCCGAACGCGCTGACGCCAAGATGCGCATGTTCAACGCCGACGGCAGCGAATCCGAGATGTGCGGCAACGGCATCCGCTGTGTCGCCAAGTATGTCCATGACCACGGCATCGCCCGCAAGCCGGTACTGACTATCGAAACCGGCCGCGGCGTTTTAACGCTGAATTTGCAAGTCGAAGCCGGCAAGGTAAAACAAGTGCGTGTGGACATGGGTGAACCCATTCTGCAAGGCGAACGCATACCGACCACTTTCAAAATGGACCGTGTCGTCAATCAGCCGTTGCCGGAGTTGAACCAGAGCGACAGCAAGTGGGCCAAGGAGTGCGGCCTTGATCCGCGTTTCACATGCGTTTCGATGGGCAACCCGCACGTCGCCATCTTCTGTGAAAACGTGGCCAAAGTGCCGCTCGAAAAAGTCGGGCCGATATTGGAAAATCACGCGCTGTTCCCCAAACGCATCAACGTCCACTTCGTCCAAGTGCAATCGCCCAACGAAGTGACCATGCGAACCTGGGAACGCGGCAGCGGCATCACGCTCGCCTGTGGCACCGGCGCCTGTGGAGTCTGCGTCGCCGGTGTTCTCTCTGGCCACACTCAGCGACAGATCACCGCCCATTTGCCCGGCGGCGATCTGCAACTGGAATGGTCCGAAAAGGACAACCACGTTTACAAAACCGGGCCCGCCGTGGAAGTCTATAGTGGTGATTGGCCGGAATAAGGACTAACCACAGAGGCACAGAGACACAGAGAAAGTATTTGTTTTGTGTTCTCTGTGTCTCTGTGCCTCTGTGGTTAACACACCCCGTCGCAAGGATGCGAACCATGAAAATCCGCCGCCCCTGGGTCATCCGAACCCTTTGCATGTTAGGTTACTGGTTCTTGCGAGCGCTGCTGGCAACGGTGTTCTGCAAATACTGGCGCACCGGCCGCGATTTCCAACCCGCGCATCTCAAACGACATGAGCGTTACATCTATGCCATGTGGCACGAATACCTCCTTGTGCCCATGATTCGCTTCAGCCATTCCAGCGCCCGATTGCTTATCAGCCAACACGCCGACGGCCTGATCGTCGCCGAGATATGCAAGCACTTACGCATGGGCGTCGTCCGGGGCTCATCCACGCGCGGCGGCGTCGAGGCGGTCCGCCAGCTTCTTCGTCCTGGTCGTTACCGCTGTGTGGCCGTGACGCCGGACGGCCCCCGCGGCCCCCGGCGAAAAGTGCAGATGGGCATCATCTATCTGGCAGCCAAACTCGGTTGGCCGATTGTTCCGGTGGGTGTGGGTTATCGCCAACCCTGGCGGCTGCGAAGCTGGGATCGTTTGGCCATTCCCAAGCCCTATCATCCCTCGGCGGTTGTCACTGCCGAGCCAATACGAGTTCCCGCCAATCTGGATCGCGAAGCTCTGGAAGCCTATCGGGTCAAATTGGAAGAAGCGTTATTGGATCTTACCGCCAAAGCGGAACGGGCCGCCGCCACGGGGCGACGGCCGTTCACAGCTGCTTCTTCACAAATCTCAACTCAAAAGGCGGCCGCTTGAAAGTGACTATAACAATGACGAGCGGCGGGGTTTATCCCCGCCGGGGCAAGCCCGGCGGCTCGTTTGTCCTGCTTCGGTCTAGCCCTTCTTTTTCTTCTTACCCTTGTCCGCCGGCGGGTCGGGCGGCGGCGGCGCCTCTTCCAATATCAAAACCATGCGCACTATCGAGTGGCCGCTCGGCATGGGCGGCTCGGGCTGTTTGTCCTTGGCGTCGCCAGTCTGATCATCTTTGCCAACCTTGCCGGCGGCAATTGCCGGGTCTGATTTCTTGGGGTCCGCATCGGATTTCTTGGCATCTGAACCCGCTTTTTTGGCGTCAGGATCGGTTTTCTTGCTATCCGCATCTGTTTTCTTGGCCGGCTGTTTCTTCGGCGGGCTAATGTACAGCTTCACGGTTTGGCCTGTCCGCAAATCTTCCCACGTGGCCTTGTATCCCGGCATCTCGGGATGCTTCATCTTCTTCAGCTCTTCCGCCGTGTATTTGATCAACTCGCCCTCGTCGTTGTACTTATCCGCCAGTTGAGTGCGAGCCACCTTCACTTCTTCCGTCACATCGAGGTCGAAATCCTTGCTCGATTTGACGACGACAAAAAGGTTGGGAAGATTGGCGTTCAGATTGGCATTGGTCGCTTGCAATTGCTGGACGTGCATCTGGAATTTGATCAACGCTTGCTGACGGTGGACGGGGTTGGGGTCCGTCATGATTTTGTTGTAATCGCGCAGCACCTGTTGCTGCAACTGGGCCGCTTTTTGATTGCCCTTGGCCGCTTTTTGGGCCGCCTTGGGATTGGGATTAGGTTCCATGTGCGACCATTCGATATTGAGCGTCAGGGTGCCGCCGACGACGCTGACATCGACGATCTTGCCCTGCACTTCCTTGGCCTGGGCCAAGTAGGCATAATCGAGCGGCGTCGTCTCTTCCTTGTTGACGGTGTCCTGTTTCTTTTTGCCGGGATTCTTCTGTTGGCCGTCGGTGGACTCGGGGAGAGCCAAAATCACGGCCGTCAGCAAGGCGAAACATCCGCAGAGTTTTCGCATGAGTCAGTAACTCCCTGGGCGAACAATGAGACTAGATGTGTGAACAAGCGTCAAGCACTGGTGAGAGGGACAGGGGCGCGCGACTTCCCCATGTAATCTTAGACCATGCCGGGGGGCTAAGGTTCCGTAAATTATCATGGATCACCATGACAATCGCCTGGAGCGCTAGGCATGTTGCAAGTATCCCAAATCGACCACTGCTCCGTCATCATCACCGACGTGGAACGCAGCCGTCGATTCGTAACCGTTCACCCTGGAATAAGCCTGGGTGTAGCCTGATGGGAGCGATGTGCTTGCAGCGCGTCACATAGAAATCGCCAAGCCGGTTTGCTTTGCTGACGGAGTGTCTGCACGACGGTCAGGATTCGCGCTACGAA
>DASRAT010000119.1:0-21509 GCA_035638015.1 Gemmataceae bacterium
TCAGCCGATTGAGATGATTCCTTATTTGCTGTCGTACCGGGTCGCTCACAAGATCTCGTATGTTGTCATGTCGGCGTTGCCGTATGCGTTTTTATTTTGGCTGTGCCGCGATTATTTGCCGTCCTGGCCTGATTGGCCGACGCTGGCCGCCTACGCCTTGGCGCTGGTGCTCGGCTTTTTGATCGGCTTTTTTTTCGAGGCATCCATTGGCATGATCGGCTTTTGGTTCTTGGAAGTGACTTCGTTTCTTTACGTCATCAACACTGTCGCGTTTTTCGTCAGCGGCCACATGTTTCCCTTGGACTTGTTGCCGGACCCCTGGGGCAACATCCTCAAGGCATTGCCATTTAGCTATCTCGCTTACTTCCAGGCGGCGGTGTTTGTGGGCAAAATACGGGGTGAAGAATTGTTGTGGGGTTTGGTGATCGAGGCCGCGTGGGCCTTGGCACTGATCGTTGTGGCCCAGATGCTCTACAGGCGCGGACTGCGGTATTACAGCGCTTATGGCGGTTAATGCCAAGCCGCAAGCGGCTTAAACATCATGCAAACACTTGTTCGTTATGGTCGTCTGTGGTTGGCGCTTGGCCGTTTCGGGCTGGTGCGAGAACTCGCTTTTCGCGGTAATTTCCTGGTCAAGGTCACCGTGGAATTATTGTGGCTGGTGATCTTGCTCGTCTTTTGGTTCACCGTTTTCACTTATACCAAGCAAATCGCTGACTGGACGTTGCCACAATACATGTTCTTCGTCGGCTGTTACATGGCCCTCGAAGGTCTTCTGGAAACCTTCTTCCTTTCCAACTGCGGCGAGTTCTCCGATCTGGTCCGCAGCGGCGATCTCGATTTCGCGCTCCTCAAGCCCATCGATGAGCAGTTTCTGATTACCTGCCGGTCCATCGACTGGACCACGTTGCCCAACGTCTTGCTGGGCGTGGGCGTGATGATCAACGCGCTGATCGCACTGGAGTGGGAGTTCGACCCTATAAAAATCGGGCTTTTCCTGGTGTTGATGGCCTGCAGCCTGGCCATGGCCTACAGCTTTCTCTTGATGCTGGCTTCCTCGGCGGTGTGGATGGTGCGCAACCAAAGTCTCTTTGAATTGTGGTGGCTGTTCACGACGCTGGTGCGCTATCCGCGCGAGATCTTTAGCAGCAGCTGGGCGGCGCCAATTGGCAGGTTCTTCACCTATGTGATTCCGGTGATGTTAATTATCAACGTGCCGGCGAATGTGATGGTGAGGGTGTTTGACGGGTGGATGATCGCTTTGGCGTTGGCGATGACAGCCTTGTTGCTCTGGGCCAGCCGGCGTTTTTTCCGGCTGGCCTTGAGTCGCTATCGCAGTGCCAGCAGCTGAAGGCAAGCGAGGTCAGCGCTTGCCGATGCAAAACATGTGCTTTGCACCGCGAATGAACATACGCTCATCCGAAACTGCGGGCGTGGACATGATGCGTTCGTTCAATGAATTCCGGGCCAACACCTCCAGCTTGTTCGGGGAGGGATTGAACACAAACACGTCGCCGCCCTGATTGGCCACGTAGATTTTGCCCCCGATCAACAACGGGGACGAGGAGAAATCGGCGTCTCCGATCCGCTCCAACCACAGGCGCTTACCGGTTTCCGCTTCGCAGCAGCCTACAAAGGCCTTATCCGTGACATAATAGAGGTAGTTGCCGTGGGAGACCGGCGACGACATGTAAGGAATATCCTTGTGGCTTTCCCAGACAATTTTTGGCGATTTGTCACCGGGGCGGACGGCCATCAATTGTCGAGGGCCTTCAGGGCTGTCGCCGCTCGTGGCGAATACGATGCCGTGATCGTAAATCGGCGACCCCACAGTGCGTAGCACTTTACCCTTGAATTTCCAGTCGATGTTCCATTGCTTGGCGCCAGTGTCGGTGTGGTAGGCTGTCATGCCGCCTGCAGTGACCATTATCAATTCCGCCGTTTTGCCGTCGGGCTGCATGCGCACGATGGGCGATGAGTAAGATGCGGTGTTCGCCTTGCGCGGGGCGGACCAGACCACTTTGCCGGTCTTGCCATCCAGGCAAAACAACTCCGCTTTGCCGTCAATGTCGTTGTTGAAATAAACCTTGCCGTTGTGGGGAATCGGTGAAGCGCCGGCGCCATGTTGGGCCACGAAGGTGCCGAAATCATGGTTCCACACTGGCTTGCCGTCATGTGTATAGGCGTGCAAAACTTGCTTGGCGCCGTCCCAGAACACGGCGTAAACGTGATCGGCGTCCACGCCTGGCGAGGCGGATGCCAACGTGTTTAGCGCGTGGACCTTGCCTTTTGCGGGCTGCACGCCTTTTGCCTTTTGTATCCATTTCGTTGAACCGTCCTTGGCGTCCATGCAAATCAACATTCGCTCGGCGCCGTCCTTGCTGGCGGCCTGAGTATAGATTTGCCCCTTCCAGACGATGGGTGAGGAGTTGCCTGGGCCGGGCATTTCCACCTTCCACAGCATGTCCTTGGCGGTCCATTGCACGGGAATGGTCTTATCCTCGGCAACGCCAGCGCCATTGGGACCACGGAAGCGAGGCCAATCGGCGGCAAAGCTCAAGTTAACAGCAACTAAAGTAAAACCAAACATGACCATTGGCAATACATTACGGCGCTTCAGCATGACAGAACCTCATTGATGACAGCCCGGAGAGGCATTAGGGAGGATTATCGCACAACACTCACCAGAATCAAGCACCTAACTCCCCGTCTCGGTGTCTCCCAGTTTCCCTGTCTTGCTTCAGTCCCCCTCGCCTGCCAGCCGATACTCTCTTGCGGAAGGACCCCGCCTTGCCTGGATTACCCGCATGAGGCTTCGCAACACCGCACGACAGGCCCGCCGGTATTGGCCCGCGCTAAAACGGATCGGACCCCGCTGTTTTTTGGCACTGCTCACCGGTTGCCGAGGCGCCGCCACGCCTTACGCATCCGATCCGGGCAGCTTCACCTCCACGCGCTCAGCAGTTTTGACTCGCCAAGTCATGGCCGATTCCGCCATGGAAGTGGCCAATCGCCCGCTGGCCACCACCTGGCACTTTTTCCACGAAACGGCGGAACATCTCACCGCCCTCACAACCGGCGAATTCGGCAAACGCGTCATGCTCCCTTTTTACGGCACACCTTATCCATTGCCGACAACCAACGAAACGCTGGACCTGGCCCGATTCGACGCGGAGTTGCAGCAGATCACCGGCGAAAGTGTTCAACCCACGAATCTACAGCTGCAAGTCAGCGGCGACGAATCTCTGGATGCTCTCGAAAAGTTGATTGGACAGGCCACGTCGCACATCGATGTGATCATGTTTCAGTGGGAGAGCGACAAGCTTGGTCAGGCCATTGCCGCGCGGTTGGCCGCCGTGGCCGGGCCGAATCTGAAGGTCCGCATCTTGATCGATGGCGGCGGCAACATGTTCTTCAGCGAGCCGGAGGACGCCGACGCCGTCGCCGTGAATCGCGTCATTCACAATCTTGCCCAGCATCCTTACATCGAAGTGGTCCGCATCCGCAATCCTTTTGCCCGCTACGATCACCGCAAGCTGGTAATTATCGACGGCCGGCTGGCGTGGACCGGCGGCCGCAATTTCTGCTCATGCGCTTTCTTTGAGCACCACGATTTGTCGTTTGTGCTAACCGGGCCGCTCGTTGGCCAGATGCAACAGCGTTTTGAAACGTACTGGGAAGAGCAGGGGGGGCAAACCTCAGCGCCGCCTTCGCCAACCGTCACCCGCGCTCAGATTAACGAAATCACTATTGCCGCAGTGGCGCCGGCGCCCGCCAACAGTCAAGCCAGGCTGCTGGATTCAGAGCCAGGTAACCGCCAGCTGGCCTCGGCCATTTATGAAGCGGTCGATCGCGCCAGGCACCACATCTATGTGGAAAACGTTTATCTCACCGATAGCCGCCTGGTGGTCAAGCTGGCGGAGGCACGACGGCGAGGCGTCGATGTGCGCGTGGTGATGACCGTGGAAAGCACCAGCCCGACCATCAATCAATCCAACCGTGTGGTCGCCAATCGATTGTTACAGGCCGGAATTCGCGTCTACCTTTATCCTGGCATGACGCACGTCAAAGCCGTGGCGGTGGACGGGGTCTGGGCCTATCTGGGCACGGGCAATCTCGATCCCTTGAGCCTGCGGCACAACCATGAGCTGGGTTTTTCCATCACCGGGCGTCAAGTCATCGTTGATCTTGAGCAACGGCTCTTTTTGCCCGACATGCGGCCCGAACGCGAAATGCACGAGCCGTTGCACATGAGCTTTCAGGATTGGCTGAGCGAATGGGCGGCGAGTATTTGTTTGTGATTTGTCAGTTCGCGTTGATCATGCATCCAGCCGAATCAATCGCTGGGCGACCATGACATCGGCGATGTCAGGCGGAAGAGTGGTAGAATCGCCTGAGCAGGCGCAAATGCGCGCCAGCACCTTGGCATCGAGCGTGTCCTGTAGCACGATAAGCCCTTTGTCTTTGCATTCAAGCAATTTCGTCAAAGTGGTAACCTTTGCATGAAAATAAGAGACGCAGCTGCGATGGCGCAGCCAGGCGTGTTCTTGCGGCTCGATAATGCAGGTCTGGTCTTTTTCGGGAGTTGCCGTGGTCAGATTCACGATGACGACTTGGTCGGAGAATAACTTTGTGTCCGATACGACCACCCACAAATGATCGTCAATGGTCTTGTGCTCGCGGGCCAGCACAAACGTCGTTCCAGCGTCCATGCCGCTTATCTCCCGCACATTTCATCGAAAAGAGCACTCGCACGCTCATCCTTTTCCACTTCGGCTATGAGGTGCTGCTTGCCCTGGGCGATAAGTGCATCCTCCCAACGAATTGGATTGAAGACCGAATTGGAGGGTGGAAAACACCGTTGCCATTCCTCAAATGCATGGGTTTCTTCCGACATTTCCCATTCGTCCTTGTCTTGATAGCGCAGGGTCAATTCTTGCAGTTTGTCCAGCACATCCTTAGATAGCTGGCCCCGCCCGGGATCCTCCAAAAGGACGACTTCGTAGTGTTCCGTCTTGACGCACTTGGTCCAAAGTGCGTCCTTGGTCTTGCCAAGAATGAGGTCGTAGGTTTGGCTGAGCACCGGACCTCGCTTCATGGCAACGGCTTGATCGCCAGTGATGGGGTGGGCATGCTGCGCCAGCATTTCACGGTCCGCGATGTAAAGGATCTTGAGAAGGCGCATGTAATTCATGCGCTGCGCCGGCTGGGCCCGCAGCAACTCGGCAACAGCTTGTGTGGTCCGCTTCACATTGAAACGCAGTTGCATGAATTTCTCCTTAAACACCGCTTACACTCATTGTACGCTTCAAAAACAGCGGCGCATATTCCCATTCTCACTTGGTGTCGATTTGATATTGCCCAAATCGCTTGGATGCCTGCACCGTCTGCCCCTTGTCGGTCCCAATGACATAAAGCGCTGCGCCTCCCTCCACTTTCTCAATGAACGGCAATCCCTTTTTCGGGCCCAACACGCACAGCGCGGTCGCCATGCCGTCGGCCATATTGCCGTCCTTGGCGATCACCGTGCAACTCATCCGCTCGGTCAGACCAAGGCCGGTTTTGGGATCTACGATGTGCGAATAGCGCTTCCCGTTAATGACGACGTATTGCTCGGTGTCGCCCGAGGTGGATACGGATGCGTTAACAAGCGATAGGTAGCGCGACGGCTTGGCGTTGGGGTCTTCCAAGGGTGCTATGCCGACGCGCCAGCCCTTTGCTTCAGGCGGAGCGTCGCCGACAACAATGTCGCCGCCGGCTGCCACCAATGCCCGTTGAATGCCATGTCGCCTTAGGATTTCCAGGGCCGCCTGAGCCGCATAACCCTTGGCAATGCCACCTAGATCGAGCAGGATGCCTTTGGTCGTCAATCGCACTGTTTTCTTCTTGGCGTCGATTTGCACCTGGCCAAAGCCGACCAGCTTGCGTGCCTCCGCCAATTCATTGGCGTCCGGCATTTTCGCGGTTCGCCGCGCTCGCCGCCACAGCCGCACCACGGGGCCGACGGTGATGTCAAACGCCCCATCGGTGAGCCGCGAAATCTCCAGCGATTTGGCAATCACGTCGAAGAGATCATCGCTGACCGCCACCGGCTCGCCGCCCGCTTTTTTGCAGAGCCGCATCAATTCGCTTTCCTGTTTGTAGTCGCTCATGATAGCATCTAACTCGGCGATGCGAGCGAAGGCTGCGTCGGACGCTTGCTTGGCGATTGCCTCGCTTGGAGCGTAGAGGACGATGCGGAAGCGTGTGCCCATGTGGGTTTGGGTGAATTCGAAACGCTGTAGCGCGGGCTGGCCCGTTTCGGGAAACGAGCCGAGGCCCACGAGGAGCAGTAAAAACCCAATACAGTGATGTTTAAGCATGATGGTTCCGTTTAGCCGCGGTCCGAAGGACCGCGCGTGGTGTAACTGAATATGAACCGGAGCATACCACAAATGGTGCGACTCATAAATCGTCCCCTGGCCTTGTTTGCAATGATCGTCGCCGGGCCTGTGCTTTTGACTGCCGCTGCCCTTGTCCAGCTTCCCAAACAACTGCCCGAAATCGAAAAAGGCAAGCACGCCAATTACACCGAAAAAATCCCCGAAACCGACGTCTCCTTCGACATGGTCGCCATTCCCGGCGGCACGTTCATGATGGGCAGCCCCAAGGGCGAAGCCGGTCGCCAGGACGACGAAGGCCCGCAGCATCCGGTCAAGATTCGCCCTTTCTGGATGGGCAAAATGGAAGTCAGCTGGGATGAATACGATCTGTACTGGCGCAAAAACGCGGCCAAAAAGGAGGAGCCGAAAACCGCCGCCGACAAGGCCGCCGATGCGGTGACGCGGCCGACGCCGCCCTATGCCGACGAAACCTTTGGCCACGGCCGCGAGGGCAATCCCGTGCTGTGCATCTCCATTCATGCGGCCATGGAATATTGCCGCTGGCTGTCCGCCAAGACCGGCAAACTCTACCGCCTGCCCACCGAAGCCGAATGGGAATGGGCCTGCCGTGCCGGCACCACGACGGCGTTCAGCTTTGGCGATGACTCGGCAAAATTGGACGAATTTGGCTGGTTTGACAAGAACTCCGACGAGGTTGCCCACAAGATCGGCAAAAAAAAGGCTAATGCCTGGGGCTTGTTCGACATGCATGGCAATGTCGCCGAGTGGTGCATCGACCATTATGACAAGGATTATTACGGCACGCTGCCGCTCGACAAACCGAGTTTGTCGCCGTTCAAGGCCCCGTCGGAGAAGCGTTATTCCTATGTGGCTCGCGGCGGCTCCTGGGTCGATCCGCCGGCGATGTGCCGTAGTGCAGCCCGCCGTGGCTCGAGCAAGGACTGGCTCAAACGCGATCCTCAGCAGCCTCAAAGCATCTGGTGGATGACCGACGCCGATTTTGTTGGTTTTAGAGTTGTCTGCCCCGTGGAAGAACAGGATAATCTCAAAGGCCTGAAATCCAAGATTACTCGCGAAAGTCCCGACTGAGCCGCTTGCGGCTTAGCCACTCATTCAAGCGGAGCCTCTCCATGAACAGCAAACAAGCGCCAAAGCCCGCGCCGTCACGCCGCGCCTTCCTGGCAACCACTGCCGCCAGCGCCGCCACTGTTTCGCTAGGCGGCTTGCCGGCCGTCCACGCTTCCAGCAGCGACATCATCCGTGTCGGCCTGGTCGGTTGCGGCGGTCGCGGCACCGGGGCAGCCCAGCAATGCGCCAACGGTGGCCAAAACGTCAAAATATGGGCCGTTGGCGACGCCTTTCTCGACCGGGCCAACACGGCCCAAACCACGCTTCGCCAACGGCTTGGCACTCGGGCCGAAATCCCCGATAGCCGGCGTTTCGTCGGCCTGAATGCTTACCAGGAAGTCATCGCCAATAGCGATCTCGTTATTTTGGCCACGCCGCCTGGCTTTCGTCCGCTGCATATTCGGGCGGTGATCGAGGCCAATAAAAACCTGTTCACCGAGAAACCGGTCGCGGTTGATGGTCCCGGCATTCGCACCGTGCTGGCCATGCACGAGGAAGCCAACCGCCGGGGCTTGAAAGTCGTCTGCGGCCTGCAGCGCCATCACCAGACCGGCTACCAAATGTCGATGGACAAAATCCACAGCGGCGCGCTTGGAACCATCACATCGGCCCGTTGCTATTGGAACCAGGGCGGCTTGTGGAGCCGAACACGCACTGCCCAGATGAGCGACCTGGAATGGCAACTCCGCAATTGGCTCTATTTCACCTGGCTTTCAGGCGATCACATTGTCGAGCAGCACGTGCACAATCTCGACGTCGTGAATTGGGCGCTCCAGGCCCATCCCACGCGTTGCGTAGGTATGGGCGGCAGGCAGTCACGCACCCAGGCCGTTTATGGCCACATCTTCGACCATTTTGCCATTGAATACGAATATCCCAACAATGTTCACGTGCTGAGCATGTGCCGACAAATAGACGGCGCCGAAAACAATGTCAGCGAAGCCGTCACTGGCACCAAGGGCACCTGGACCTCGCGCGACACCCCCGGCGATCCGAACAACTATCGCATCCGCGGCGAAAACGCCTGGACCTTCGCCCGCAATCGCGACAACGATCCTTATCAGAAGGAACACAATTATCTGCAACACTGCATTCGCCAGAATAGGCAGGTAAACGATTTGCGCTATGTCGCCGAAAGCACGCTGACTGCGATCATGGGCCGTATGTCGGCATATTCGGGCCGAGCCGTGACCTGGCAGGATGCACTTAATTCCACGCAGAATCTGGTGCCGGCGAATCTCGCCTGGGACATGAGCCTGCCGGTTCCGCCGGTGGCCAGTGGCGGCACGCAGGCTGGCATGGGAATGGGTATGGGCGGATGACCTCCTTCGAGTTGTCACTTGCCGGAGGCTGGACGGCGCAACCATGAATCTCCGCCTGGAAATCAGCGTGGCCGCCCGGCCCGTGGCGATCTTCGAGCACGACGGGCCGGCCCTCAACATCGGCCGCGATCCGGCGTGCGAGCTGGCGCTGGATCCCGCCTTTGAAGGCGTGTCCTGGCGGCACGCTCGCATCGACGTGACCCCAACGGGGGTCGTACTTTGCGATCTTGGCTCGACAAACGGCACCTATGTCAACGACAAACGCATTGCGACACCAACCGTGTTGCACACTGGCGACGCCATTGGCCTGGGCATGCGCGGCCCGCGGTTGCGCCTGGCCAGCACCGAACCGTCGATTCCCACGGCCACCGTGCCTGACCCGCAGACCGCGGACGAATCGGGCCTGAGCCCTTCGGGAAGGACACCAATCAAAGCCGGCGTCAATGATCGTGCTTTGCCCACGCGACCACTTGGACCTGTGCAGCCGGAATCCGATCCACGGCCAACTCTGGCAGGGGCATTGCCATTGCATTACCAAAAACTATTGCGCCCGCCGTTCAAAGTGCGCATGAAGGCGGCCTGGCAGCAGCGCCGCTGGGCCATCATCGGCGTGGGACTTCTCGGACTGGCGGTGGCGGCAGCACTGGTATTGCTGTTGTCCGGCGTCTTTCAACAATAAGCAACATGTCTGAACTTCGCCGTGACGCCGAATTGATCTGGCGCGCCGCCGTGGATGCCGTGCGGCCCCAGGCCGTGATGCGCGCCGCTCTGCATGACCCGTCGCTTGGCGAAATGCTCAAGGCCGCAAAGCGGATCCTTGTCGTCGGTGCCGGCAAAGCCGGCGCCGCGATGGCGGAAGCAGTGGAGCAGGAGATTCCCCAACTTCTAGACCGAGTCACAGGTTTGATCAATGTGCCCGCCGAATTGGTGCGGCCCTTGAAGGCCCTTCGACTGCACGCGGCCAGGCCGGCCGGCCACAATCACCCCACAGCGGAGGGCATCGCCGGGGCTCAACAGATCCTGCAATTGGTCGCCAGCGCCGGCCTGGAAGACATTGTTTTGTGCTTGCTCTCAGGCGGCGGCTCGGCACTGCTGCCGCTCCCCGCCTCTGGCATTACTTTGAGCGACAAGCAAGCTGTCACCCAGCTGCTGCATGGCTGCGGCGCCACTATCAATGAAATGAACGCCGTCCGCAAGCATCTTAGCCGTATCAAAGGCGGCAGGCTCGCCGAGGCGTTTCATGGCAAGGCACTCGTCAGCCTCATTATTTCCGACGTCATCGGTGATCCCCTCGACGTGATTGCATCGGGGCCGACCGTGCCTGATCCAACAACTTTTACCGATGCATTGGTGGTATTGGAGCGCTATGGCTTGACGCAACGCGTGCCAGGGGCGGTGCTGGCCCATTTGCAAGCGGGGGTGTTAGGCCTGACGCCGGAGACGCCCAAGCAATTGCCGGGCAACATTAGTCAGCGCATTTTGGCCAACAATGCCATGGCGCTGGCGGCCGCATCGGCCAAGGCCACTCAGCGGGGCTACCACGTTGTTAATCTGGACAGTGGCATTGACGGCGAGACCAAGCACGCCGCGGAAGCGATGACGGACATGGTCCGCGGCTTACGCCGTGGCCAACAATCGTTTTGTTTCCTCAGTGGCGGCGAAACAACGGTCACGTTGGGCGCCGATCACGGTCTGGGCGGACGTAATCAAGAGTTCGTCCTTGCGTCAGCGTTGAAGTTTGGAATCGGCGAATTGCGCAACATGGTCATCCTCAGCGGCGGCACAGACGGGGAGGACGGGCCAACCGACGCGGCCGGAGCATTCGCCGACAGTGGAACGCTGGAGCGAGCCGCATCCTTGGGGCTTGACGCCGCCAACTATTTGGCGCGGCATGACGGTTACCATTTCTTCGCGGCCACGGGGGATCTGTTTAAACCCGGCTTGACAGAAACAAACGTGACGGATGTGCGCGTGCTGCTGACCGCCCAAACCGCTTGATCGGTGAATGTTGAGCGGCGCATTGCAGCATTTCTTTGTAAGCGTTGCAAAATCTGGCACCCGCCGGCTTAACCGCCAAAATGGCTTATTCGACACAATCATTGACGCTAATGGATCTTACGGTCTAAAAGTGGGCTGCTTGCCTGTTTGGCACGCGGGTTGCAATTATTAAAAGCGTCAGTGAGGAAGTTGCCCTGTGGAACATCGGGGCCGGAACAGAGAAAGGCTAGGGACGCAAGTCCCAAGCAAAGTGTGGTGGCGGATTGAGCAGCGGTCAGCGATGCCGGAACAGCGCCAGGCCGCAAACAGACTCGTCCGCCGCCACATTTCTTTATGCATCTTTGTTGGTTTCCCGCAGTTGACCCGGGCCGACCGACCCTCGGCCCGGGAGCATGATGCCGACCCTTGCAAAGGCCACCTGAAATGGGTGGCCTTTTTTATTTTGTAAAGCTTGACCAGCACGCGGGCCACATTCGGCCTTATGGCAAACGCTGCGGCGCTGATCGCCGTATTGTTGGTTGTCGGCGTAGGGAAAGGGAAAACGGCTATCGGCTGTCGGCCAGCCATCTGTCCGATTATTTGGTTTTCCTCTTGCAATGTGAACTTATGTTCAGTTACACTAAACGTAGCAAGAGGCCAGGAGAGTCAGTGTCTCCTTTGCAGGGGTATCCCGTAACGCTACCGTCGGCTAACACGGGACCAAAAACAACGACGCGCAACAAAGCTCAAAAGGCGTGGAGGCTGGCTGACCGTATGCAGACTGGCACATTGGTTTGCATGACCGGGGTCATTTCAGGTCGCATGAGACCGGTGGTAGCGCTCCTTGACAATTTGGTTAACGCCCCCAAGTCGGCGTTGATGATGATGACGGTTCGGGTGAAAGACTCGAAGTCGTCCCGCGTAGGCAGGCGGACTTCAAACGCTTAGTGCCTTCCGAGGAATGGGTCATACACTGTGGTGCCTGATCAGTTTTCGGAAAGGACAGTCTACGCCTGGATGACACCCCGGGCGGGAGTCCGGCGTCACTTCGTTGGCGCTCAGTCCGCGCCTGACCGCGGCGAGGCGGGGGCAGGGTGCTGGTTTGTTGCCGACGGGAAGCTGCAGGGCTTACTGAAGGCTGCGCCGGATGACATACCCACGGCTTAATGGCACCCAGCCTACGCTCACGCCGTCGCGCCGCCATCGACCACGAAAACCTGACCCGTCACGAACGACGCTTCGTCCGAGGCCAGGTACAGCGCCAAATGGCCGATCTCGTCGGGCTGTCCGATGCGGCCGATCGGTTGGGTGGTTTCGAGGTGGCGGCGGTAATCTTCGTTTTTCCAGAAGTATTCACTGAAATCGGTTTGAATCAGGCCTGGGGCGATGGCGTTGACGCGGACGCCGTGTGGGCCGAACTCGCGGGCGTGGCTGCGGGTCATCATGAGCAAGCCCGCCTTGGTCAGGCTGTACAGCAAGCCGCCGGGTTGCGGTTGCAAGCCGGCGATGGAGGCAATGTTGATGATCGAGCCGCCGCTTTGGCGTTCGATCATGCGCGGCACCGTCAGGCGGATCAGACGCAGGGCGCTTTTGATGTTGATCTCGATCATTTTGTCGAGCATCTCGTCGGTGACCTCCAGCGCGGGGCCCTGGCCGATGTTGGTGGCGCTGTTGTTCACCAGGATGTCCACCGGGCCGAGCTGGCTTTCCGTGTGGCGGACCAGTGCTTCGAGTTGATCCAGCTTGCCGACGTGGCAGGCGAAGGGCAACACCTTGCCGGGCAAGGAAGCGAACTCGTGGGCGGTCGCCTCCAGGTTTTCCAGTTTGCGACTGGCGATGACGACGGCGGCGCCGGCCTCGGCCAGCTTTTTGGTGATGGCTTTGCCGATGCCGCGGCCGCCGCCGGTGACGATGGCGGTTTTGCCTTGCAGTGAAATGGCTGCGCTCATGGTGCGGGTATTGTACGAGCTCGCCAGGGCAGCGCTATGTGGTTAGCATGCGCTGTTTGAGCTGGAAGTGCCTGGCTGCCCAGAACAGGGGCATGGCCAGCAAGCTGGCTTGGGCCGTGATGAAAATGCCCCAGGTGTAGCTGCCGAGCCGGCCCGCTAGCCAGGCGGCCAGGACCGAGCCCAGCGACGCGCCCAGGATATTGAGGCCGATCAGCAGAAAGGCGATCATGGTGGCGCGCAGGCGGAGCGGAGTCAGTTCCTGGATCGTCGCCAGGACCGGGCCGTACATGAAGGTGACGAGCATCGAAGTGAAAACGCAGCACACAAACAGCGGAACGCGAAGGTCGCCGGGAAGAAAGCGAAATGCGACGGCGAACGGCGTGAGGGCGCACTGCAAGACGATGAGCGCCAGCAGTCTGCCTCCACGCCAGCGGTGCTGCATGCGGTCGCCGAGCCAGCCGCCGATGAAATTGCCGGCCGAGCCGCCCAGCAAGAGTGCCACGCCGAGGAAAATGGGAGCGCCTTGCTTGGTGAAACCCCGCTCGGCGTTGAGCCAGGAGGCTTCGAGCCAGGTGGTGCCCACGCCGATGTTGATGACAATGCCTCCCAGCATGGTCAACACCAAGGCCGGCGACCCGGCGAGGGCCTGGAACATCTCGATTAGGCGGTTCGCCGGTGCCACGGATGTTGCCGGCTGGGGCGGCGTATCGGTTGGCGCCTCGGTGCCGCCGCGTTGCGGGTCCCGAATGACCAGCAAGACCGCGACCAGCATCAAACCGATCAATCCCAAGATGAAGAAACAGCCGCGCCAGCCGACCCAGGGAATGGGCCAGAGCAGATTGGCGATGATCAGACTCAGACTCGCTCCCAGCGGAATGCCCAGGTAGTACAGTCCCGTGGCCAGCGCCCGTCGCTTGGGCGGAAAAACATCGCACAGCATGGCGATGGCAGCCGGCGTCAAGGTCGCCTCGCCGACGGCGACAAAGATGCGAGCCAGCCCCAATTGCCAGAAGTTGTAGGCCAGGCCGCTGGCCGCGGTCATGGCGCTCCAGACCAGCAATCCCAGGGCAATCAAGCGCGGCCGGTGACGCCGATCCGCGAGGGTGCCCAGCGCCAGCCCCGCGAGAGAGTAAACGGCCGAAAAGGCATAACCTGCCAGCAGTTGGTTTTGAACGTCGGTCAGGTGCAAATCCGGATCGTCGCGCAAGGGGATTTGCAGACTCGTGATCAGCTGGCGGTCCACAAAATTGACGACGTTGATCAGCGTCAAGAACGCCAGCAGCAACCAGGCGGAGCGGGGGGCGGTTTGCAGAGCGCTCGTGGCCATCTGAATTCCCCCTGTCGTCGAGCAGGTATGCTTATTCTTTCGGCATCACGGTCCAAACGGCGGCCGTGTCTCGCGGGTGCTAGGCAGCTTCTGAGCCTCTTGCCACATGAAATAATCGCGCGGGCTGCGTGTGTAAGGATTGTAGGGGAGAGCGGCGGGCTGTTGTTGGCAACCAATGGGGGGTTGAATGCCGCCTACGGGGGGGAATGGCGGGTAGACGTTGTAGCTCGGGCCGTAAAAAGTGTAGCCGTTGGTGCAGTAGAAGCCGGGGCCGCACATGTCGGGTGCGACGCGGATGTAGACAGGGGGGCAAGGATAGTAAGGCTGGGAGGGATAGCCGTATTGGGCTTGGGCGGTTGTGGCGGCGAATGCCAGGGCGGCGGCGCAGCAAACCAGTTTGATTCGCATGATGATTCCTTTCGGCGGGAGCTTCCGGTGGGAAGGCGGTATTCGCCCTCCGGGGGAAGTGTAACCGATGATTGCAAGGTCAGTAGGCCGAAAGGCGGCGGAAGAGCGCGTTTTTTGGGAGGTGGAGGTGGGATTGAGCGGGTGGCGGAAGGAATGCAATTTGTTTGTATGCCGAGGCCGCTCGATCCAAAGTGGCGAGTGGCGAGTGATGAGTGATGAGTGGCGAGTGAAATACCGCTCGCCACTTTTTACCGGCGCTGCAAGATGCAAAGGCAGGTTGGAAACCTGCCCCACGACAACAATAACCCGAGCGCAAGCGAGGTGGAACGTGCCACCTCGCTTGCGCTTCGGGTTAGTGTTCGAAACCGCAAAGCGGGTTTGAGTCTATTAATGACCCATGGGAGGCATCATGCCCATGCCGGGCGCACAGCCCATGCCAGGCGCACAGCCAGGACCGCCCATGGGCGGGCCTTGCATGCAACCGTTGGGCACGGCCCATTGCATTTGCGGGCTGACGAAGACCGGAGCGAACTGGATGCGTTGGCCGCAGCCACCGGCGCCGTTGCAGGCCGCGTTGATTTGGTAGCCGTGATTCTTGTAATACGCGACCCAGTCGATGTGATCGAGGGCGGCGTAGTAACGGCTCAGGGCATCGTAATAGTCGTGCCAGAAGCGCTGCAGGCGTTCCTCTTCGCACGAGAGGCCCTTGTTTTTGCAGGCGAAGATGTTCCACCAGGGTTGATAGCCGCCATAGGTGCAGCTGCCCCAGGTGGCATGGGCCGGTTCGGCCAGGGCGGAAAGGCCGAGCACCGCGCTCAGCGTGACGGCAATAAACTTCTTCATGGCGATTCCTTTCGCACTTTGGCCCTAATTCGGCGTGGGCCGACAGAGTTTTGGTCGGGCCGCGGCACTGTCGGCCCGCGGCGCTGACAGGTTCCTTCCCGATGCGGTCGTGTCCCTGCGGAGCCGCATCCAGCACAACTAGCATCGGCCGATTTCCCCGCAAAAGCCGAAGAAAAAACAGCTTGTAGGGCCGTGGTAGATTCGGCGGCTTTTGACTGTTGGGAATAAACCGCAAAGTTTGCCCATTTTCTCTTGGTCACCGAGAAAGCTCGCGCTCCGCCAGCTCCAGCACTTCGCGAACGGGAATCGCGCGTTCCCCCAGTTGCAAGGGGCCATTCTCTGTGACCCATTGCTTGACCTTTTTCTCGGCTGCCACGGCTGTGCTGTGATTGCGTCCACCGAAATAGGCGCCCACTTCGGTGTAAGTCGCGGACGTGTGTTTGCGGGCCAGGTAAATTGCCAACATGCGCGGATGGGCCTGGCTCCAGTTGCGCTGCTTTGATTGCAACGCGCCCGTTTCAAGACGCAGGGCGGAGCAAACGGCACGATCGACGTCTTCGAGTCTGAAGACCCGCACCGAATGCCGGAGCAAATCACCCAGCGCGTCGCGGGCCAGGCCGAGATCGACCGGGCGGCCGGCGACACGGCTATAGTGCTGGACGCTGTGCAAGGCGCCTTCCAGCTCGCGGACGTTGCCGTGCAGTTTCTCGGCCAGGAAACGCAGCACGGGTTCGGGAATCAGCTGTCCGTGTTGCCGGCCTACTTTGGCCTTGAGCAATTCCAGCCGCGTTTGTGTATCGGGCTGCATCAATCCCCAGATCGCGCCGCCGAGCAAGCGGTCGGTCAGTTCGGGGACAAACAGATCGGCCAGACGCGGATGGCAATCGCAGGTGACGACGACAGGCTTGCCTTCCGTTTGCAAGGCGTTGAAGGTGTGCAAGAACTCTTCCTGCGTGGCCCGCTTGGTGGCCAGAAAGTGCAAGTCGTCGAGGAGCAGGGCATCGCATTCGCGAAAATGGTTGCGAAAGCTGGCCAGCTTGCCGATGCGCAGGGCAGGCAGGAAGCGATTGGTGAACTCCTCGGCAGTGGCGAAGACGACGCGCCATTCTGGATGGCCTTTGCGCAAGCCGGCGTAAATGCCTTCCAAAAGGTGAGATTTGCCCGTGCCGACTGGCCCGTGCAGCACGAGCGGATTCGGACCTTGGGCAGGCGCTTCGACGGCGCTGAGGGCCGAAGCATGGGCCACACGGTTGCATGGTCCGACCACGAAATCATGGAGATGGCGCCAGCGGCGCGTGCTGCGTTGCCGCGGTTTTGGGTCCGGCCTGGGCCTGTCGTCATCTGGCGGCGGCGGACCTGGTATATCCTGCTGGACTGTCTTGGCCAGCTGTGCGACCAGGGCAACGGGCTTGGCAGCTGCCTCTTCGCGCCGCGCCTCCTGGAACAACTCCGGGTCGATGACGAACTGGACATCGATTGGCTCCGCGGCCACTTCGCTAGCCACGGCGCGGATCACGTCCGCGAACTGTTTTTTCAGCCACTCCTGGTAAAAGTGGTTTGGCACGCCGACGCGCAATTGCCCGTCGTGCCAGGCGAACTTCGTTTTATTCGGAAACCAAAGCTGATAACGTGGCTCCCCGATGCGCTGGGCAATCGCTTGCTCCAGCGCCGCCACGACCTCGCGTTTGCAGGTCGTCACAAGCACCCTCCCGGCGCGCGGCATCCCCGCGGCTTCGTTTTGGCTTTAGCGCTTGAGAGATAATAGTCCACGGGCGGGAGGGAAGCCCCAACCGGGACGAACTCGGAGGAGGGCAATTGTAGCGTTGGCTGGCGAGATGCCAATTGAATTTCCGGCGCGTTCTGGCGGCGCGGCTGGCAGACTTCCACAACCGTTGGCGCATCGGGCATTTAACGAACAAACAAGCGCTCAAAAGAATTCGATCGGCACTGCTCGGCGTTGAAAACATGTCGATGGTGGCGCCCGGTTGTTTCAGCTGGCCGCTTGCATTGGCCATGCCGCCCAGCTGTGGCATATGATGATGCTTGCACAACTGATGGAGTCGCTGCCATGCTATTTGCCGCCACGCCTGTCCCTGACGCTGAATGGCTGCCGCCGGCATTGGTGCTGATTTTCGCCGTGCCGATCGGCGCCTTCCTGTCCCTGTACGCGATCCTGACCAGTTTCTTGTTCCACACGTTCCGGGAAGGAATGCCCGTTTACGTCTTGAATGTTTTGGCCTTTGGCCTGAACGGCTGTGCGTTTCTTTATCTCGTCGACACGCCTTACAATGCCGGCCGTTATCTGGTGGTGCCACTGATGGCCTGGGCGGTTGCGTTGGGGGCCGGCGCCGTCACGTCCACACGCGCCGTAGGCATGTGGCAAGCGGAACATCGCGTCAAAATCCCCTCCCAACCCTCGCCCTCGCACGAGGACAGGACAGTCTGGGCGGACGAGGAGTTTTCAAGCTTGGTGGAAGATCGCTAGATAAACCTCGCGGCGGTCGAATTCCACGAAACCCAGGGATTCATAAAGTCCGCAGGCCGGTTGATTGCGGGCGTCCACGGTCAAGGTCATGCGGTCGGCGCCGTCGGCCCAGGCTTGCCGCATGGCTTGCAATGTTAGCTCGCGCCCGAAACCCTGGCGACGGGCAGCGGGCGCCAAACCCACATAGGCCATCTCCCAGGCAGGCGGCTCCTGAAACGGCATCATGATAAGGACACCCACGGGCGTCGTGCCGTGCCAGACCAGCCACCATCGATCCAGTCGGCTGCCGGGGACAGCCCGATAGCCGGCCAGGATGTCATCGGCGGTCCGGAGATCGTTCAACTCGGGACAATCGAGCGTTTGTTCGTAACTGGCGAGCAGCAATTTGTCAAACAGGCGCTGGTCGCACGCGGTGTAGGGTTCGCAGCGCAGTCTGGCCGCTGGGATGGGGCCTTGGTAGTCGTTTCCCAACTCTCGATCCAGATGCAGCAGTGTGGTAATGTGTTGAAAGCCATGCCGCTGGAGGGGTTGCACGTGTGCCACGTCGGTCTTGGCGAGCAGGGCCTGGGCGAACTTGGCGCCGCGCTGGCGCAGCCAGGCGATGGCGGACCGGATAAGTGCATCCTCGACAGCCTGGGGCGGCACGCCATTGACAACCTGCGGAGGCCATATTAATGCCGCGGCACCCGCCATCGGCAAGGCAGTGATGGCGCCCAAAATCACGTCGCCGCCACGGCAGATCAGCAGACCTTCGGGCGGCAACTCCCCCCTGGCAATCAGTGCGGAGGCATTTGCGACGCGGGCCTCGAGCTGGGCTGGGAAAACGTGTTGAAAGAAGATTCGCAGCGCGGCCAGGCGTTCATCAGGCCGGGCGGCAGACACATGCAAGTTCACGCGAGGACCTCCGTCCAACTCTCCTCGGTCGATATTAACACCTCGTTAGCCTCTGGACTAAATTTAGTCGTTCGACTGAATTTAGTCCCAAGACTAAATTTGCATCAAAAGATGTTGGCATATTAACGTGTAAGGAGTTCGCGAAGAAGATGTGGGACGCTCTCCTGAGCGGTCTGGTGCGCAAAGAAGGCTCAGGACAGCCGTCCTACATTGTGGCTTATGATGCAACTTCATTCAACGGCAGCGGTAGGAAGGTCAGCTTTGTTTGCCGCTGTTGCGTCCGCGGGCATCTGCATCGCAAAATAGACCGCCAGCCCCGCGGGAATAAGCGGCAAGACAATCGCCGGCAGCCAGTGTTGCCAGCTTCTGCCCGCGATGAAAAAGGGCAAAAACATAAGGGCCAAGGTCAACGGCGCCAGGCCCACCAACAGGAAATGAGACAGCGGCAACGGCGTTTCGCCGCTGTGGCCGTAATAGCTGAGTTGAAGCAGGCCAGGAATCATGATTGCCGCGGCGGCCAACGCAGGCCCATTGTCGCCCGGCTTGAACCAACCGAGCACGGCCACCGGCAAAATGGCCACGCTAAGATACAAGGCAATGGCCGCAAAGCTGCCTGTACTGGCTTCCCATTCCGCCAGGATGCTCACCGCCGCCAGGCAGAAAACCATGGCGGTAGCCACGGTGCCGTCTTTCCAGACTTTGGACAGTGCGGCCATGATCGACCATTCCAGCGCTATGACCAGGCCCAGTCCCCAGGTAAGCCAGGGCTTGGTCAAACGCCAGTCATACTCGGCACTTTCAACGGCGGGAATCATTAGACGAGCAGCAAGCAAGGAAACCGCGGTTCTCGCAATGCAACCGGCAGCAGGGGGCACGCCCGGCAAACTGACCAACACCTCGACAATCATTGCCAATGCCGCAAGCAAGGGCAGCCAGTACTTCGGCTGCGGCAATGGCAATTTCGCGTTGGGATCATCCACGTTCTCGGCCTCGGGCTTTTCCTCCAGTGACCGGCCCATCACTTTCACAAAATCCAGGGCCGTCCACGCTCTGGTGGGATGCAGTTCCCAGCGCTCGATGGCGTTGTGAAAATGATTGGCGGCGAACACGCCCGCGGCGACAGCCAATGCGGCGGCGAGCGGCATAAGCCGCTCGCCGCCGATCAGCCGAATCACCAATGCGACAACCAGCGAAGCTCCCAACGCAGCCGGCACGGCATAGCGGAAAACAAGCCACATTTCCGCCCAGGGAATATCCGGCATGGTTGAACATCTCCGCAATCGACACTACTTCTTGGCGTTGACGGTGACATCCATGCTCACGTCATCAATGACAAAGCCCTTGCCGTAGCTGATGGCCCAATCGTGGCGATTAATTTTGAACTTGCTCGTCAGGTTCAGGCCGCCGTCCTTTGCTTCCAGCTTGGCCGGGAAGGTCACTTCCTTGGTCTTGCCGTGCATGGTCAATTTGCCGGTGAGTTTGTAATCAGCGCCGTCTTTTTCCACCTTGGTAGACTCAAACTTCGCAGTCGGATAGGTCTTGGTATCGAAGAAATCGGGCGTCTTGAGGTGGGACGTTACTTTCGGCTCATCGGTAAACAGCGTATTCAAATCGATGTCCACTTTGATTTTGAGGGTAGTAAGATCGTTACCCTGATAGCTGGCCGTGCCGGTGAATTTCTTGAAGCCGCCGACGTGCGTGACCACGGGATTGGTCATCTTGCTGCATTGAAACTCGATCTTGGTGTTGTCGGCGCTCAGTTTAACCTCGGCAGGCTGATCCCTTGCGGCTGCGAAACCGGCCAATGTAATCATCGCGATTGCTGTGAATCCTAAAATTCGACACATAATCTTCACTCCTTGGTGGTTTTAGTTGTGGCGTCCCAATTGAAACCATGTTCCTACTTTATGGGGGGACCGCCTGCCCGTACAATTGACGCTCGTTCAGTCATCTTATTCAAAGCGTCAAAAGGTCAGGCGGCAAATCATGGGCGACAATTTGTTCACGCTCGAAAGTGAAAACGCGGTGGTCATCGGCGGCACCGGCACACTGGGTGGCGGCATGGCGGACGCACTGGCCGTGGCGGGAGCGCGCGTGGCCGTGGTCGGCCGTAGTGAAGAGCGCGGCCAAGAACGTGTTCGCGCCATTGAAGCCGCTGGCGGCAAGGCCATGTTTCAAGCCGCTGATGCCATGGACCGCGCTTCACTGGCGAAAGCACGCGACGCCATCGTCAAGCAATGGGGCCCCATTAGCATCCTGGTCAACGCGGCCGGCGGCAACAAACCCGAAGCGACGCTGCCGCCCGGCGCTGACTTTTGCAAACTGCCGGTGTCGGCCTGGCAGAGCGTCTTCGATCTCAACCTGGTGGGCGGCGTGTTGCTGCCGAGCCAGGTCTTTGGCGAATCGATGTTCGCCGCCAAACGGGGCAGCATCATCAACATCGCATCGATGTCGGGCATGATTCCATTGTCGCGCGTGGTGGCCTACTCGGCGGCCAAGGCGGCGGTCATCAACCTGACCCGCTTCCTGGCCCGCGAGTGGGCGCCGCGGGGCGTGCGCGTCAACGCCATCAGCCCCGGCTTCTTCCCCGCCGAGCAGAACAGGACGCTGCTGTTCAAGGAAGACGGCAGCCATACGGAACGCGGCGGCCAGATCATCGGCCACACGCCGATGGCCCGGTTCGGCGAGCCGCACGAGCTCGCCGGCGCGGTCGTCTGGCTGGCCGCCCACCGGGCGTCGTCGTTCGTCACCGGCCAGAACGTCGTCGTGGACGGCGGCTTCTCGGCCGCGACC
>DASRAT010000120.1:0-2481 GCA_035638015.1 Gemmataceae bacterium
CACCAAGTGAATAGATTGGCCGCATTCGACGATTTCGTTGTTTCGCAAGACAATGCGTCCCAATGGCAACGGAATGGCGATTTTGTTGAGGAAGTCTCCGCCGGTGAACGTAAACCCATGAGCGAGCCCACGCAGGGTGCAATTTTGGATTATTACTGGTTTGTCTTCATCCGTTAACTTAACATTCAGCAACTCTACTCCGGCGCAATCCTCTTTGGCAGTCATTTCCAGTCCATCCAGGACAACTCCGGGACAGTGGCCTGTGACGAAAACATTAGGATTTTCTGCCCCGCTAATCAGATGCAATCCTCGCAAGGTTATACCTGGCACGCCACGGATCCATATCACGTGTCGATTGCCAGGTTTACGCCTTTCAGCAGAGCGAATGCGACTCTTGCCGGTGCCCTCTAACCCTTGATCAAGCGTATCCGGTAGCTTTCGGCGGAGGAAATTCTTGAAAAAACTCGAAACTCCTGATTTTTCTCGGCGTCTGAGAGATGTAACGCATTCAGTCGCCCCGATCAAAAAGGAGGTTTCGAGTGAACACTACCATACGCGATCAATTGGCCGCTCGCAAGCGCCAAATTGAGCGTCGACTCGACAAAACCGAACTGGGCGATTGTGCCGAACCCATGTTCACCGCCAGCAACATCCATTATGAAATCGCCGAGCGTGCCCGAGGCCTGGCTTTCGGTGGGATCGGCGCCATGCATTTGCTGGCGCGTAAAATTGGACTCATTGACGCCATCAACCAAGGGCTGCACTTGTTCAAGGTGCATCTTCCCTACTTCGAATCCGATCATGTCCTCAACATTGCCTACAATGCCCTGTGTAACGGTACTTGCATGCAAGACATCGAACTGCGTCGCAATGATTCCGTCTTCCTCGACGCTCTTGGCGCCCGTCGCATTCCCGATCCCACGACCGCCGCCGATTTCTGCCGTCGTTTTAACGCTTACAAGATCAACCTGTTGCAAGACATCTTTGATCACGTACGCATCGGCGTTTGGCGGCAGCAACCCGCCGCCTTCTTTGAGCAGGCCATTCTCGACGTCGATGGCACGTTGGTCGAAACCACCGGCAACTGCAAAGAAGGTATGGACATCGCTTACGATGGCACCTGGGGCTATCATCCCTTGGTGGTCTCCTTGGCCAACACTCACGAAGTCCTGCGCCTGGTCAACCGCTCGGGTAATCGCCCGTCCCACGAAGGCGCCGCCGACGCACTGGATCGGGCCATTGCGACTTGCTTGCGCGGCGGTTTCCGTAAAATTCTGCTTCGCGGCGACACCGATTTTTCCCAAACGCAGCACCTCGATCGCTGGGACAACGATGGCCGTATCCGGTTCATCTTCGGCTACGATTGCAAACCCAACATGAAGGAACTGGCGGAAAGCCTGCCCGAAAGGGTCTGGAAAAAACTGGACCGGCCCCGCAGGCCCCAGCCCAAAACCAAACCACGCCAGCGCCCGGACAACGTTAAGGCCCGCATCGTCCGCGAGCGCGGCTACGAAACGCTGCGGCTCCGTCATGAAGAAATCGCCGATTGGGACTACCAGCCCGTCGCTTGCGCCAAGGAGTATCGCTTAATCATCGTCCGCAAAAACATTTCCAAGGAAAAGGGCGAGCTGCGTTTGCTCGACGAAATCCGTTATTTCTTTTATCTCACCAACGATTTGATCAGCACGCCGGAGCAGATCGTTTGCGGTGACGAGTACGGTGCCAATGATCGTTGCGATCAGGAGAATCTGCTGGCCCAACTGCACGGCGGTTGCCATGCCCTGCGTGCGCCGGTGGACAACTTGGAAAGCAACTGGGCCTACATGGTGATGACGGCGTTGGCCTGGAACCTCAAAGCTTGGGCGGCTCTGATTTTGCCGGAAGCGCCAGCTCGATGGCAGGAAAAATATCGGGCCGAGAAATCGTGGTTGTTGGGTTTGGAGTTCAAGACGTTCGTCAATGCCTTGATCGCCATTCCTTGCCAACTGGTGCGTCAAGCACGCGGCTTAATCTTCCGAGTCTTGGCCTATAACCCACACCAAGCGGTGTTTTTCCGTTTGGTCGACGCTCTCCGCTGCTGATGTCTCGGCCCTTGAAGTCGGGGTCCGGATGCTCCGATCCGCCGCGGCCTCCAGCGCAATAACCTGCAGAAAGGCCAAGACGATGCTCAAAACAAATTGGTTTCGATTCAATCTCCAAACTATTGGAGACGAGCCGGGGTGCGCCTCCGCGCCGACCCTAACACCGCGCAAAAACCGCATCCGCGCTCGCTTGTTTAAGGTCTAACGGGCGGAGGCAGCGGCTTCGAGGCGGGTTCGAATCGCGCCGCAATTCGCAAGCAAATCGTCGATCCTTGCAATAAGGGTTTTGAAGGCTCCCTCCATCACTTCATCTGATGGCCGGACGGTCTTGATCCGCATAGCTCCCGGCTGATCCCACCCGAGATATTGCAGAACGTCGTACAGAACCGTGAACGTGGTC
>DASRAT010000121.1:0-3027 GCA_035638015.1 Gemmataceae bacterium
ATCGGCGCCGACCGCATCGAAACCGACGACGAGCGGGCCGACAACAAACACCGCGGCGTGCCCGACTTGACCGTGGGAGACAACACTGTTATCGAAAACGCGATCCTCGACAAGGACTGCCGGGTGGGCTGCAACGTTCAGATTGTGAACAAACAAAAGGTCAAGGATCAGGAAGGCAAGAACTATGTGATCCGCGATGGGATCGTGGTGATTCCTCGGGGCGCGGTGGTGCTGGATGGGGCCGTGATTTGAATGTGGCGCTTGCCGCTTGGCAAACGCCATCACGATTCACATTGCGCGTCAAGTGACTGGCGTCATCCCCGTCCATACCGCTTCCGAATTCCCGGCAGCAAATAGTCCTTAAACGCTGTCTCCAAATCATAGCGCGGCGCCAATCCCCAATCGCGCCGCGCGGCGCTGTCGTCCACATCTTCCGGCCAGCTATCGACTATGTGCTGCCGGTTCTCGTCCACTTTGGTTGTGATCTGGGCATTGGGAAACTCCGCCAACACGCGCTGGCGCATCTCGGCTGCGGAAGGGTTAAAGGCCCCGATGTTGTAGACGTTTTGCGTCAGTTTCTCCGCCGGCGCCGCCGCGAGTTTGAGCAGGGCTTCAACGCTGTCCGGCATGGCCATGAACGGAATCCGCGTGTCGGGCCGCACGAAGCAGGCGTAAGGCTTGCCCTGGGCTGCGGCGTGCAATATCTCGGGAGCGAAATCCGACGTGCCGCCCGAAGGCAAGGTCGCCGCCGAGATCAAACCCGGAAAACGAATGCAGCGGAAATCCACCTTCCCCATGAGCTTGACCGCTGCCAGTTGCTTGTAATAACGGGCGTAATACCGGCCCAGCTGTTCGCAATAAAGCTTGTTGCAGCCGTAAATCGTCGTTGGGTGGTTGAAGTCGTCCTCCTTGACTTTGCCCGCTTTGGCCTTTGCCTTGAGACTCGGCATGCCATAGGCGGCGATGGAAGACGGGTACATGAACTTGACCGGCCGGCCGTGCGACTCGCCCTGACGCTGAGCGAATTCCAGCATCGCCATGGTGCCTTCGACGTTGACCTTGTGGGCCGTCGCCGGGGCGAACTCGCTGCGCGTGGACAAAAGGGCGGCGAGATGAAAGACAAAGTCAATCTCGAACTCGGCCAGGATGCGATCCAAAAGTTGGCTATCGAGAATGGAGCCGATGTACTGGTGGCGGACCAGCGGCGTCAGCTCTTTGCCCAGCGGATTGAGGTCGAGCGTGATGATCGGATTGGATTCCATTTCCTCGGTGAGCCGGGTGATGAGGCCGTGGCCAATCTCGCCGCTGGCGCCGGTGATGAGGATGACAGTTTGACGGAGCATGACGGAATCTCATTGTAGGGGAGATTAACACAAGGAGGATTGATATGGAATCTATGTGGACTGGCACGAGCCTGGCATCATTTGTTGCCATTGATGCGGACCGAGAGCGTGAAAGCGCCGATTTTGGTCCCGTCCTGGCTGGTGGCGATGAGGCGATAATTCCCCGCGACGGCCGCATGGAAAACAATGCGCGCCGTCATGCCTTTGCCGCCGCTGTGAATCTTTTCGAGGACATTACCGTCGGGATCTTCCAGGTAGAGATAGGCGCTGAATTCCTGGCTCACGAGGTCGAATTGATAGGTTTTGCCTTTTTCGAGCTTGACGCTGAAGCTTTTGGACAGTTTTTTGCCCTGGTATTTTTGATCCGTCGCCGCGATAGCCTCAGTGGTTTTCACCTGGGCTTTTTGAAGTTTCAATTCGATCGGCGCTCTGGTGTGGCGCAGGACTTCGGCGGCGGTGATGAAGCCGTCGCCATTGAGGTCATATTTTTGGAATTCTTCTAAAGTCTTGCCGCTTTGCCGCCATTCATGGATGGCGATTTGGCCGTCGCCGTCCTGGTCGAGTTCTTTGAACCACGGCGGCAGGCCCTTGGGCAAGGCGCCGCTGACGCTGTCAATGACGCGAACCGACAGCGAAAACGGGCCGGTCTTATAGCCGTCTTGACTGGTGGCAATGATGCGAAAGGTTCCGGATTTGGTCACATGGTGAACGATGCGCGCCGTCTGGCCGTTGCCGCCGCTGTTGTGCTTGGCCACGATCTTGCCGCTGGGATCTTCAAGGTAGAGGTAAGCGAAAAAGACCTTGCTCATGTGGTCGATCTGGTAAGTTTTGCCAACTTCGAGCTTGATGGTCAGAATCTTGAAAGTCTTTTTGCCCTGGTAGCGCTCATCCGTCGCATCCTCGATGGCGCCCTGGTAATCGAGTTCGTCCTGGTCGAACTTCAGGTTGACCAGGGTTTTCAGGGTGCGCAGGACTTCTGCGGCGGTGAGGAGGCCGTCGCCATTGTGATCGTAGCTGCGGAATTCATCGAGCGTTTTGCCGCTTTGGCGCCACTCAGCAAGGGCGATCTGGCCGTCGCCGTTCAGGTCGAGCTCCTTGAACCACGCGGGCAGACCCTTGACGGAGCCGCCGGCGTCGATCATGCGAACCAACAGCGTGGAATCGCCCGGGCGGGTGCCGCCCACGCTGGTGGCGATGATGCGATAGATGCCGGTGGCGGCGGCCAGGTGAACGATACGGGCATTGTTGCCGCCGCCGCTATCGTCATCCTCGGCCAGCAGCTTGCCGTCGGGCCCTTCCAGGTAGAGGTAGGCGTCAAACGCCTTGCTGATGTGGTCGATTTGGTAGGTCTTCCCTTTTTCGAATTTGATGGGGAAGATCTTCGAGAGTTTTTTGCCGTTGTACAGTTCATCGCTGGCTTCAATGGCGCCGCGGAAACTCGCCTCGCCTTTGTCGAGCTTGAGTTCGTTGGAGATTGTGAAATGCCGACGGACCTCTTCTTCGGTGAGAAAGCCATCGCCGTTGCGATCATACTTGCGGAATTCGTCGATGGACTTGCCGCCGTCCCGCCATTCAAGGAGCGAGACCTGGCCGTCTTCGTCCTTGTCGAGCGTCCGAAACCACAACGGCAAGCCGTTGGGCAAGAGGGCGCCGAAGTCTTTATCGGCGACTTTGGGATTGGAAT
>DASRAT010000122.1:0-5372 GCA_035638015.1 Gemmataceae bacterium
ATCCGGCGGTTTGCTTCTTGAGCGTTTCCCAATATTCGTCTACTTTGTCCTTGGTAATCACCCGCTCCGGAACGGGCAGCATGCCGTCCTTGGGCACCACCGTTTTGTCCCCTTTGGCCAGGGCCGCCAGCACGCGCACAGATTCGAAGCCGTATTTGTAAGGATTCTGCACAATGCTGCCGAAAATATGCCCATCCTTGATGCCCTTGAGCGTGTCGTCATTTTCATCGAAGGCGACGATCTGGATCTTGCCGAGTTTGTCGGCGTCACGCACCGCATCCAGGCAAATGGGCGGATTGTAAGCGAACAGACCCACCATGCAGCCCAGATTGGGATACCGCGTCATGGCGTCTTGCGCCTTCTGCTTGGCCTTGGCCCGGTCGAAACCGTCGGTCCAGGTATCGAGGATCACATAGACCGGTTTGCCGTCGCCGGAATTGTTGTCGCTGTTCCCTTTGGGACAACCGCAAATCGCCACCGCCAGGGCCGTGAACAACACACATGCTGATTGCTTCATGACACACTCGTCGCAAATAAGAGGAGAGTTACCGCAAGGTTGAGAATACCGCCATTCGCCCCGCAATCAAGCGTCATTGCCGCTTTGCGCTTCCCTTGGCCGCCCTTGTCAGATACACATAAAACGGAACTTCGTACAACTCCCATCGCCAAGGAGCAATCATGAAACCCAACCTGCACTGGCTCGCATTGAGCCTGATGATAAGCATCGCCCTCCTGTTGCTCGCCGGCCGCGGCGACGCCGGGGGCGACAAGGGACCGTGGCAGCCGACCATCCCCAAGGACATTTACAATGAACTAGCCAAGCGCGAGGCCGATCTCGTCAAGGATCTGCTCGACGGCAAAACCGGCGACGCCGCCATCCATCGCGCCAAGTTCGGAGCGATGTTCATTGCCGGGTTAACCATGTCGGCCAAGGACGGCAAGCCGGACGATTACCGTGCCACTCGCGAAGTCGCCCTACAGCTGGCAAGCACACTCAGCAAAAAAGGCCAGCTCGCCGCTGCCCAAAAGCTCGCCTCGCTATTGCCCGAGCGCGGCAAGGCCGACCCCAAGCTCGAGGGCATGACGATCACCTGGGGCACTTACCTGCAAAAATCCGAGCTGATGGATCACTTCGGCCTCAAGAAAAAAGGCGGCGACGGCATGCACCCCGACCTGCAAAGCAATATCCGCCTCAAGGACGCGCTCAACGGCATCGAGGAAAAAATCCGGGCGCTGGCCGCCAAGGAGTTGCCCTCCGCCGGCCTCAAAAAAGAAGCCAAGGAACTGGAATTGCTCGGCTACCACATGGCCGTGACGGGATCACTGACATACTTCTACGCCCCCGCCAGCAAGGTCGGCAAAAAAGACCCCGCCGAATGGCGAACGCTGGCATTGCAAATGCGCGATCAAAGCGTCAACTTGGCAGTCGCCGCCAAGAAAACCGACGCCGCCGGCGTACTCAAGGCGAGCAGCAGTTTGTATTCGACGTGCAATCAGTGCCACACCGTTTTCAAGTAATTCGTGATGGAGCAGCATATGACAAATCGAACGCTGCCGCTCACCCTTGCAGCGGCTTGTGGGTTAATGCTCGCCTTGAACTCGCCGGGCCGCGGCGGTCAGGATAAAAAGCCGATCCTGACTGACGAGCAATTCAACAAGTTCGTGGCGGCTGATGCCAAGTTTCTGAACGAAGCATTGGCCAAGGAGAAAATCGACAAGAAACTGACCCGCAAAATCCAGGCGTCGGCATCGCTAATTATTGCTTACAGCGGCAACAGCACCAATCCCGCAACAGCGCATTCAAGACCGCTTGCCGAGCATCTACTGTGGCGCGTTGAGGAAGGCGATTGGCAGACGGCCAAGGGATATGCCGCAAAGCTTGATCCGCTGCCCACGAAAAAAGTCATCTATGATGGCGCTCAGTTCAAAACCGATGTCGTTCACTTAATGTACTTCTTCGCCAGCGAAAAAGTCGGCGGCTTCGGCGTCGAAATGGAACTCGGCAATTACGACGATCAAAAAGACAAGATCTCCGACGCGCAATTCACGCGCTTGACCGAGCTAGGTTACAAAATGGCCGTGATCGCCAAGGACGCGGAACGCTTCGGCCCCGAAAAAGACAAAGGCGCCGCGACAAAGAAGAACTGGAACGCCTTCGCGACCGACATGCGCGAAACTTCTCTCAGCCTGGCCACCGCCGCCACGGCCAAGAATGAGACTGACGTGCGGCAGGCCCTCAAGAAACTGGACTCCGCTTGCACCAATTGTCATGACGTTTTTAAGTGAATTACGGATTCCCCAGTCATTGATTCAAGAAAAGGAGCACCGTTGCCGCCCCTCGGACCTTATCGCCAACCTTGACCAGCACCTTGGGCCTGTCGCTCGCCGCCACCAGCACATCGGTCCGCGAGCCGAATTTGATCATCCCCAAACGCTCGCCTTTTTTGACCTCTTCGCCGAGTTTCAGCCAGCAAACAATGCGCCGTGCAATGGCCCCCGAGATTTGCTTTACGCGGACCAACCGCCCCGATGGCTCCTGCAGGTCAATCCAGAGTTGTTCGTTGCGCTGAGCGCAGTCGCTGTGGCGGGCGTCCAGAAAAGCGCCAGGATAATAGCGAAGTCCCGTCACACGGCCCTCGCGAGGCAGACGGTTCACGTGAACATTAAAGATCGACAAGAAAATGCTGATCCGCAACGCCCGGCCGCCGGGAAAATCGGCATCATCCACTTCTTCCACATGCGTCACGGTGCCGTCAGCGGGGCTGACCAGTGCTTGCGTGTCGGCCGGGATGGCACGCTCGGGATCGCGAAAAAACCACACCACTTCCAGCCAAACCAGCAATGCGGCCGCCACGCCGATCCACAACGCCCAGTGCAACAGCGCCGCCGCCGCGCTCAGGCTGCCGGCGATCGCGCCAAGCAACAAGGTGAATATCAACAATTCGGCCAGGCCAGCTCGTGCGAACCCGATTTGCCCGCGCCACTGAAAATGGTCGTCTTTGGGCCGAAACCAAAAGCCGCAGACGTTGCGCCAATACTTGAGATCGCGCGGGTCAATGATGTCATGCGGACAATGGGGACACTCCCCCTGGCGCTTGCTGGCCATCGCCCGGACATAGCCGGGACGCAGCAGGCGCAGTGTCGCGCGCCGAAATCGCCCCCAGGCGAGTTCAAGGTTCATGCACCAGCCGCCGCCGGGCTGCACGCTACACGGAAAGATCGGCGCCGGTAATGGTGGGGAAGATTGCGAGTTGGTTGCCATGCCAGTGAGGATACGGGCGCCCGAAATGCGCGGCCAGACTTGTCAATCGCGAAGCCCCTGTTTGGCGGCGCCGTCGGCCAGGCGTTGCCGTAGCCGGGCCAGCAACATGGTTTTAGAAGGCGGCGACGCTTTCGGATCGGGTTTGACTGGAGCCTTATCAGCACCGGATGTATCGGCAATCTGGCTGGCCTTCTCGCCTCGGTCGCTTCCGAGTTGCCCAGCTGGCTTTGCGGGCGGAGAAAGGCTCACGGCGGCGCCGCCGCCAGCGGTTTCACTCGCCGCCGCTGGTTGATTGTTGACATGTGGTTTGCTTGGCGGTGATTCGGCCGTGGCCTCGCTTTCATGTGTTCCGAGGGTGGCATCAATTTGCGCATCCGTCAGTTGCTTGTTGATCGCCAAGTAGGTGAGTTGGTCATAGGGGATGACGAGGACTTTGCCCTGCTCGGTGGACCCCGAGAGCCGGCCAAGGGCCACGAGGAAATCTTGATCGAGACGGACCAGACGCTGTATTACAATTTCCGTCCCATTGGTGGTCATCAACACCAGCAAATCGTGCTGCTCCGGCGGAACCTTCTGCAGCAGCCCCGTCCACGCTTTGCCTTGCATGCCCACCCTCCTACGAAACAAACAAGTGGCTATAACCCACAGGACTAATCCATAAAACCGCTTGTTGTTGCACCAATACCAGTTTAGCTCACGGAACCGATGTTCGCTTGCTCATGTGGTATTGGCCAGTGTGTTTGACGTGGGCTCAGGCTGGCGCGCCTGGTGCCATCGCCGCAGCTGTTCAACTGCCTGCGCCGACCGGATCGTAACAGCAAGGAGCAGCAACACTCCTGCCAACAAGCTGAAGCCCCAAGCCGTCCAGCCAAGCAGCGCTAGCGCGGCGATTTGCTCAGGCCAAAGCCGTTGCAGCCAGCCCAAAGCCGGTAGTGAGAACGACAGCGCGAACAAAACCAGGCACGCCAGCACAATCCACGCGGTGCCAGCCCATGCTCGATTGCGAATATCGGTTTGCAAGGGAATCAGTCCGGCCCCGGGCAGTTGTGCTTGAGCGCTTCCCCGCCAGCGCACTATCGTTCCCTGGCCCAAAAGCAGGTCGCCGTGCTCCTCCAAATCCGTTCCAGCTCCAGACTTGTCTTCCTGCACGCGCCATTTGTCGATGCCCGCCGTTTTGATCATAGCGGTGTTCTGACGCTCCAACTCAGCGAGCTGGGCCTTTAGCTCGCCGCAACCCGCTTCCCAGGTCTCTGCTGTTTCCTGGGCGAGGGGCGAGGATTGGTACAGGTGAAGGGCAGGGTAGGGCACTACCGCGCCGGCCACGGCGGCGTTCGCCAGCTTGCAGTGGCGGGCAAAGAACTGCTGTGATTGTTGAATCTGCATCTTGAGCGATTCCTCGGGCGATTTTTGAAACTGCTCAATTAGCAGCTGGGTGGCGGTCTTGCGTGCCTCGGCCCTGGCCAATTCATGCCGCGCCAACTCTAGCAAGGGCGTTTGTTCCAGGCCGGCGCCGCCCTGGGCCAGCCGAAACCCCGGCGGCAATGTCAGCGTCCAGTTGAAAACTAGGGCTTGCATGCCTTCCAGGCGCGGGGCAATCAGCAGGGGTTGGGTGAGCGGCGCCGTCTCCGGCCCAAATGTCCAACGCAGCCGCAGGCGATGTAAGCGCTCTCCCGGCGGCAGAATCACCGCCAGCCTGTCCACACCGACAGGTCGTGCGCTGATTTGTTCTCCGTTGACCGTGGCTGCAAGCAACCGGGCGCCGGCGGGCATGTCGATCGCCATTTCGCTGCTATCGGTAACGTGCACCAAAATGGTGGCTTGATGGATCCAGCCAAATCCGGCGCCGAAAGCCACTTCCTGTTCGGCCAGCAATACATCCAAACCCGCTTGGGCTGTCGGCGTTTTGGCGATCAACGAGAGTTTCCAATCACTCGTGACAACCTTCCAAACGCGGGCGCGTTGCCCAAGCCGGTCCGCCACCCCGGTTGGCAATCCAGGCTCTGCAGCGACGTCCTTGACCGGCGACAGGCCGACGGCAGCCTGGACATCCAGACCTGGCGTCCGCGCCGCCAGCCACTGGCTTTCCCAGGTGGCGCCGTCCAATGAGAAG
>DASRAT010000123.1:0-5834 GCA_035638015.1 Gemmataceae bacterium
GGGCTGATTATAAGTCCCAATCAGAAGCGTGGAGCGATTTCCGACAAGGGGACAATTCGGATTTATGATCTCGACAGCGGCAAACTCGTGCAAAATCTAACGGTGCCGTTTGAAGTGCCATCGGGCCTGTCGCCCTATTATCCGCAAGCGCGTGCTTTCACAGCGGACAACAAATCGGTCGTCGTTCAAGGAGATGACGTATCCAAATGGGACGTGGAAAGCGGCAAACGCCTAGCCTCTTGGAGCTTGGTGGAAAAGAAGATAAAACCCAAGTTCGACAGATCGAAATCGTCCTATTTCTATCAAATTGGCTCCGTGGTGATGTCATCCGATGCCGGCAAAATCGCATTCGTTTTGTACAGGAATTATCCCGGTGACAACGGTCAAGTGCTAGTCTTGGAGACCGAGTCGGGTAATCTCCTGCAAAAGATCGACGTCGATATCGGAAGCGGACGCGGCGAGCGAGCCCTTCCCGCCCTTGCATTTAGCCCCGACGGCAAACTGATCGCCGTGGGCGAACTTTCACATGTCCAGGTATGGCCAATTGGAAGTGAAAAACCATTGCACCAATCCGAAGGCCACCGCGGTCCCATCACAACCTTGGCCTTCAGCCCTGACGGCAAACGCCTCGCCTCCGCCAGCGAGGACAGCACGGCGTTGGTATGGGATTTGGCGAAATGAAAAGCGGCGTGACCATCTCGGCGGCGGGTGACACGCCCTGAAAACTCCCGCGCCGCCAATGTCGGCCTTGTGTGGAAGGTTCGTTACAGGACGCCGCTCGGCGAGAAGAATTTTGGTCGAAGTTTTTGAAAGGACTCAATTAGGTGCCAACCTTCGCCGTATTAGTCATCCGCTCAACTGCTCCGGCTGCTTCCCTGGTCAAGCGGGCAGCGGGCTCTCCCGCTGCCAACTTTTGAAGGACAGCTCGGGCCTCCCCCGTGACCAGGTGTTCCAATGCCTCCACGGCCCGCAATTGACGCAGCATTCCTTGCGACATTGTTGAGCCGTCGAGTTTATCCAAAAGAAGCTCCACTCGACGTTTCTTTTCCAAGGTAATGTTGCCGCCAAGAGCATTTTCCAGTTCCACGGACGCGAGATCGCCCAATTTTTCCAATTCCTTCATGGCCAAGTCCCTGATTTTGAATTGCTCGCTGTCGAGGTCGCCGACTAGCTTGGCGATCCGGTTTTTATCGACCGCCAGCACGGGTTGCAAACGCTCGCCAAGAAACGCAACCGTTTGGTTGGGAGATGAGATGAATGTTGCCATTGCGCGGCTGCTTATTTGTGCGTTGCCGCCGAGATCGTTCCAGCAAGCTTCCAAGTCCGCGGCGGTCAGTTTTGCGGTTTTGGCAGGTGGAACAATGGATGCCACGTCCCAGATTAAAGCGGTCGTGTCCGCGCTGCCGGAGACCAGTTTCTTACCGTCATTGGAAAAAGCGATGGCATCGACATGGTGGCGGTGTCCGCGGAGGCAGGCAATCTCGTGACCAGAAAATACATTCCAAATCCGCACCGCGCCATCTGATTCTGCCGTGGCGACCAAGCGGCAGTCCGGCGAAAACGCAACGTGAAACACTCCGCGGCTTTTAACCTTCAACTTGCCCCGTATGTCGCCCGTTGCCGATTCGAGCAGAACAATGAACTCCATCCCCGCGGTGCCTTTTTTGGTCACATCGCTCGGCATGAAGTTGCAAGTCAACGTTTTTCCATCGGGCGAAAGAGCGTATACGCTCCCAAAGCGACTATTAACGCTCATAACTTCAAACGTCGGCAGATAATGCTTGCGCTCCGCGCCGGTCACGATGTTCCAGACGCGCACACGCTTGGATTCGTTGCCCGCGATTTCGAGATTATTGCCGTCGCCGCCAAAAGTGACGCCAACGCTATACGAAATCAGCGATTTGCTATCGGGCGTAAAAACCAGGGAAACAATCTGCGATTGGTGGCCATGAAGGGTCTGCGTTTTCTTGCCGCTCGCGCTGTCGTAAATCCCAATATTGCCGCCAAGTTCGCCGCAGGCGACGAGTTTGTTGTCTGGGGCAAACGCCAAACTGGAGATGTGGGGAATACGCCACAATTCCTTCCCCGATGCAACATCCCAGCAAGATGCCTCATAGTCTCTCAGGCCCGCCAAGAGCTTGCCGTTGGGAGACAAAGTCAAGGATCCCAGGGATGTTAACCGGCTCGATTTGCCTTTTCCATGTGACAAATCGATTGCCCATTGTTTGGTCTCGGCTGCCGTGGCTGCATCCCAGAACCGGATCGTTCCGTCCCAACCCGAAGTGATGACGGTGCGGCCATCTGGCGTGAAGAGAGCGGATGTCAATCGCTCCTGATGCCCCGCCATGAGCCATTTGGGCTCGGTTGTGGCGGTGTCCCAAAACTGGATGGCGCCGCAATCGGCCACGCAGGCCAGCGTTTTTCCATCCGCGGAAAACGCGAGCTGCGACACATTGGAGGCCCGTCTGGGCATTTGCTTGATTTCCTTGGCGGCCGCCCAATCCCAAAGCCGGACCAGTCCCGATGATTCACTGAGAGCTAAAATCTTGCCGTTGGGAGACAGGGCCGTACTTTCCCACGACGTATTATCCCATGCCTTGGAGTTGAGTCTTTTGCCGCTTTCTGTTTCCCAGATGCGCACTTCCGAATAACCGACCGTGAGCAGGAATTTGCCGTCATTGGAAAAGGTCACAAATCGCGTTGTGTATTGATGCGGCAACTTGCGCAAACGTTTGCCGGTTGCGGTCACCCAGATTTGCACATCGAATGCGTCGTCCGCGCCTGCTAGAAACCGTCCGTCGGGAGAAAAAGCGAGCGACGATTGGCCGCGTTCCCCGACATCAATCTTACGCAGCCTCTTGCCGCTTTTTACATCCCAAAGCCAAACTGTCGAACGGTCAGCCGTGGCCATGACCTCACCATCGCCGGAAAACGCCACGGCGGCGACGGGCCCATTGTGGCCCACCAAGCGCCGAACCTCTTTTCCGTTCGTAACATCCCACAAATAAGCTTCCGGGCCCTCGCCCGCGCCGGCGAGAAGCTTGCCACCTGGAGCGAACACAATCGTTTCCACGCCTTTTTCCGGCAACGCAATCTGGGACAGATCTTTGCCTGTGTGGGGATACCACAGGCGGATCACTCCATCGCCACCGGATGCCAAAAGGTCTTCCGCTGGCGAAAAGGCCAAAGTATGGCGGCCTCCTGCGTGCCGGCGGGCGGAACCAAGCCTGGCGATGGCGCCTTCGGGGAGAAGGTCGCCAAGAGCATCATGTCGCAGCGACGGCTTTTTGTCGTTTTTCGGCTGCTCAAGAGGGACTTTTTTGTTGGGAGCAGCGTTGGCTATTTGATTCTTGTGAAGTTGCTTATGGTCGGGAGGCGTGGCTTCTTCACCCCTTCCGTTAGAGTCAGCGACACCCCAGGCGACTCCGCCCAACAAACTGGCCGCCAATATCAATGCCAATACCGGTTTCGATTTCGTAAGCAGCATGGACTTCAACACTCCTTCCATCAATGCAACAGCGCCCGGCGTCAAGCAGGCCGCCGCGGTTGTGCCCTTGGCCAGCAGAGCCGCGGCCTTGATCGTTGTACTGTAAAGCGGCCCCGGCACCGCAGCGGTGGCTTGATGCAGGAGGACGGCGCTACCGAAGGCGCCGAACGACGAGCCGTAACGGGCGAGGCGTTTTTTCAAAACTTCGCGGCCGTGAGCCAGGCGACTTGACACAGTTCCCTCCGGACAGTGCAGTTCCTCGGCGGCCTGCCGTTTGGTTTTGCCGAGCAGATCGCAGAGGACTATGGCCGCGCGGTATTTGTCGGGCAAGCGGTTCAGCTCGCGGTCCAGAAGCGCTTGCAGTTCCAGGCGGGCCGCGATTTCCACGCATGATTCCTCGTGTTGCAGCCCTGGCGTCTGGGCTTCTTTATGGCGGCGGCGAGCGGCGTTGCTGCGCGCTTGCAGAGCGGTGCGATAGGCCACTCCGTACAGCCAGTTGCCGACCGTCTCGCCCCGCCGCAGTGTCCCCGCCTTGCGGACCAAAACGAGAAAGGTGGCTTGAAAGGCGTCCTCGGCATCCTCGGCGTGACGAAGAATCCGTTTGCAAACGCCCAGCACCAGCGGGCCATAGCGCCGCACCAGCACCTCGAAAGCAACCTGGTCGCGGCGACTGACGAACGCCTCCAGCAGTTCTCGGTCGGTGAGCAGCGCAGCGGCGGACAACCCCGCCATGCGGCGGATTTCTTGGACCACGTTGTCCCAGCGTCCGCTGGCCATGTTCGGGGCGCCTTGTTGCCGAGCGTTTTTCATAGAGTACTGCGACGGGAGTGCGTTTTTGGTCGCAGTATTTGGCGAGGTGTTATTGTATTTTTGGCGAGCCGAGCAGCGTATGCTGCCGGGTAAAGCGCGAGCCAGTGGTGTGCCGTAACCCGGCTGCATACGTGCCTCGACGAATGCGCCCACGCGCCGCTTGAACGAGGTTCGCAACCAACCGATTCCGCTATTTTTTCTTGAGCAACAATGCACCGGAAAAATCATCCGGCGGCGACCCGTCCGCTAGCCCCCAAGCTCAACCTGAGCAAGTCGCCGGCTGTTACCACGGCCACTGCAGTTCGGATTGCGGTGTATGATTCTCGCATGGAACCGGCTCGGCGTGGGTAAGGCCTTTGGCTTGCAGCTAAGGCGCTTGATCGAGATCAGGTCGGCCAAGCCGTTTGGTCGAAAATGGTTTGCGGCACAAAAAAACACCGGTCAATACTCCTGCGACAATTAGAATCTCGGGAATTCCCGGTCGCAGGACCGTGCCAGCAATCGCACCAAGAACCGCCACCAGCAACAAGGACATGGGCTTTTGCATGTGGCCTCCAGCATGAAGGGTGAAAGGTTAGAGCAAATGTACTTCATCTCAATGTACTGAGACGACTTCCGCTTGTGGGCTATTTTTTCTTGAGCAACAATGCACCAGAAAAATCGTCCGGCGGCGAACCGTCCAGGAGCGGAGGAGCAAGGAGCAATTCAGTATTGCCTTGCAAATCGAAAAACCACGGCGATCCCCCGTCGTTATTGTCCCACTTCACGTCCAGCCGGTTGGGCCGCTGTTTTGCGTTGACGGTATAGGTGCCTTTAGCAATGCCCGAAACTGTCTTTATTAGCAGCGAGTTCTTGGGACCAAAGGTAACGGTAACTGTATCTTGGGCGGCATCCTTACCAACCCATTCTCCTTGCAGTTTGTCTTCATATTGGGTCATCGCGCTGGAAACGCTGAACAGGATCATCAGAGATACGGCAATCTGGTGCATCATGCGAACCTCGCCTTCATCGCGGAATGGCAAACTGATACAAGAAAAAAGGAACGCATCCTTTTTGACCAAAACTCATTTACCGATTTTCTTAAGCGCCCCCTTTACGGCCGCGCGAAGCTCGGTCAGATCGGGCGGCGCTTCCTCGGGAATACTCTCAAGCAAAGCGGTGAGCGGGGCCACCGCTTCCTTGGCATCCGGCCCGATATTGCCCAGAGCCACGGCGGTTTCCAGTCGAGCGGACGTGTTGAGATAAGGGATTAGCTCAGGCACGGCCGCTTTGGCTGCGGGTCCGATTTGACCCAGCGTAACAATGACTACCGAATAACGGTGGTCTATTGAAGGTAATCTATTGCCACCAAAGCCACCGCCACCTTTGCCACCAAAGCCACCGCCCGGCCCTTTCAACTGGGCGATCTCTGCAATCAATGCCGGCACAGCTTCTTTGGCTGCCGGCCCGATCAGACCAAGCGCCGTGATCGCGCTGACGCTCGGCCCGGTATCTCCTTGGTCTCCTTTCATCGTCGTGATGAGCACGGGAACCGCTG
>DASRAT010000124.1:0-2457 GCA_035638015.1 Gemmataceae bacterium
TTCAAGTCCCGCAGGGTGTCTGGATACTGCCCGTATCGTGTCTTGTGTAATTCGATCAAAGCGACGGCGGTTTTCAGATGCTGGTCTCCAAACATGGCGTCCGGGCCTTTTGTGACGCCGGAGGCAATGATGGAACGGAAAACCAAGTAACCGACGAGAACGAGAATCAATATGCCGCCGCCGACAATGCTGGCGATGAGCAATCCTCGCCGCCGCTTCGGGGCAGGCGTCATAGGAATTGGTGGCGACGCATTCATGTTCGTGGATGCTGACACCTAAAGGCAGAACTGAGCGAGGCGGGCGGCCAGACGCTTCCAAATCTGCAACTGAGGCGACCCGCCCGTCGCTCCAGTGATTTTGTTCGGCGTCGTTTCTGTCATTGCTTCGGGCGCTTCAAGATAACGATGTTCTTCGCTTTGTTGTTCATGTCGCCGGGCACGGTCGTGCTGGATACTACTGAGTAACCTTGAGCGCCAGCTTCATTGAGCTGTCGCTCGAATTCGGCTCGTTCTTGTTCTGCCTGAAAGCCTCCTGGGCCAGACCATCCTTGAACTACCCGATACTCCCAGGCGCGACTCGCGTGATTCGACGGCGTGGAGCAGCCTGCCAACGTCAAGAGCGCCGCTGCGCTTACCGTCCGAACTAGCTTCAGTTCTCTTTTCATAGATTCTGTGTATGCGTAAACGCCGAACTATTCATAAACAGCATTGGGGTTAGCGTGGCCGGGCGGCAGGTGTTTGCCAATCGAGATGCCAGGAATAATTCCAGAGATCCTCGATCTTGACTAACGCCGCGTGGCCATCGGACATCCCGATATTAATTGCGCCGGCCATTCGCTTGCCGACGGGCACATCGCGGGGCGCGCGGGATGCGCTCTGCCCTCCATGACGTGCAATGGTGCACCGCCCCATTTCGTTCGCACGATCCGTCAGCGGACGGCCGTGATACAGGTCGCGGCTGGGAATGTCCGACTCGTATGGCCACAAATCCACCCAGTTCTCGTCCAAAAACACTGGAGTTTCGGAGGGCTTTTGGATGGCGGATTCGCGGACGAAAAAGAACTCGCGCGTGAACGCGTATGGTGAATTCACATAGAGCCAACCATTGTAGCCATAGCTGCCGTAATACATCGTTTTTCGGTCGAAAGTCCAACGCACCCAGGCCTGGTCTGCTGAACCTTGACCATTGCCACTGACAGGAGGGCGTCCTTTCATTGGCGCACTGGGACAAAGACGCACATCACCCTGCTTGGCGTAATAATCAGTGAGCGTGCCCATCCAGGCCCCGCCAGTGGGGACTTCGTAGGTGGCAGGCTGCCCGGCATCACTGGTGTACATGAAACTGGCCAAGCACAACTGCTTGACGTTACTTAGGCAGCGAATGCGCTGCGCCTGCAACTTCGCCGCGCTTAAGGCTGGCAACAAAAGTGCCGCCAGAATCCCAATCACTGCAATTACCACCAGCAGTTCTATGAGTGTGAACGCATGTACTTGGAGTCCAGGGTTGTCTCGGCGAGAAGCAGCTTTTTTTCCAGGTTGTGAACAGGCGAAAATCGCTCTTGGACTTCGGATCATGCTCGAAACTATGTCTCTCCAACTGAATGGTCAATCGGCAAATTTGCTAATTATAAGGAGTCCAGCCGACAATTTACCCGATGCGGCGTTGGTCGTAATGTCAACCTGCACTTACACTTTGGGTATGGGGAGATCAACCACTGCTTCGGACCCCAGCAGATTGCTCAATACTTCCCGCTGGCGCTCGTCGGGCTGGCAGGTGCCACTTTCCCATAATGACACCAACGCCGTTGTAATACCCATTTTTGACGCCAGGTGGCCGGCGGTAAGATTTTTCTGATGGCGTTTGACTTGAATCCATTCAGCAAGCGTTTTAATGCTTGCAGTCAAGGTCTTAAACGTTTTCTTTTGGCATGAATTGTGAACGTAAGCGATGCGAACGTGGCGTTGTGCAATACCCAACAGGGCTACTCTCCCCCAGTGGGGGAGAGGAAACCCGCAATGGGTTCATGGTCCCAATGCGCGTCCAGTCGTTGGCGGTTGAGGCTTCCCACAAACCGGGACTGCCGCGCTCCGGTTGTGAGGAACTTCTCTTTGACACTGCGGCTGTGCGTGATGAAAGCTTTGCACTGTGTTCAAACTCGACGGACCTACCTTGCGCCGCGCGTTGCAGGCGCACTTCGACGCCAGCACGCTCGCCAAGGGGCGCGTGTATCAGCAACAACAGCGCGTGTTGGAATGTACCGTTGGCCTGGGAGCGGAAGGCGGCTGGGTGATTGCGGCGGAAGTGCGCGGCTCGCGCTCGAAGCCCTACGAAGTGAACGTGGACCTGTTCGACTTGGAAGGCGCGCTCACCATCGAGGGCGATTGCTCGTGCCCGATGGAGTTCGATTGCAAGCACGTCGCCGCCGCGTTGCTGCACGTGGCCGGGCATCCCGAGCTA
>DASRAT010000125.1:0-8077 GCA_035638015.1 Gemmataceae bacterium
CAAAGCGGCGGTCGAGTGTGCATAAACAAGCGGTTATTTCAACAACCACTGAAGCAGCGCTTTCTGGGCATGCATACGATTGCCTGCTTGCTGAAACACGACGCTGCGGTCGCCGTCAAGCACATCGCTGGTCACTTCCTCGCCGCGGTGCGCCGGCAGACAGTGCATGAGTTTGGCGTGCTTGGGGGCCAGTTTCACCAGGTCGGCGTTGACCTGAAAACCGGCAAAGCTTCGCAAGCGCTGCTCGCGTTCCGTCTCCTGGCCCATACTGGTCCAGACGTCGGTGTAGATCACATCTGCTTCATGCACTGCATGAGCGGGATTGCCATTTTGCGTCATCTCTGCCTTGGGCAAGGCCTTGTGATAAGCCTGCACAAACGGCTCGTCAAAATAATAACCCTCCGGCGCCGCCAAAACGAAATGCACATCCAGCTTGCCGCAGGCGATGGCCAGGGAGCGAGCGACATTGTTGCCGTCGCCGACGAACACCAACGTGCGGCCCGCCACTTTTCCAAAGATTTCCTGCATCGTGAATAGATCGGCCAGCGCTTGGCAGGGATGGTAGTAATTGGACAGGCCATTGATGACCGGGCAAGCGGCATAAGTCGCAAACGCCTGGACAGTTTCATGCTGAAAGGTGCGCAGCACCACGGCATCGACATACTGGCTAATGGTGCGGGCCACGTCAGCCACGCTTTCGCGCGAGCCGAGGCCCACATCGTGCCCGCTCATGAAAACGCTGGCGCCGCCGAGTTGGGCAATGGCGGCCTGGAAGCTGACGCGCGTCCGCAGCGAAGGTTTCTCGAAAACCAGACCGAGCACGCGGCCCAGCAATATCGGCGTGGCCTGATGGTCAGCGTGCGCCGCTTTGAGGCATGCTGCATCTGCGAACAACTGCTGAATCTCCGCCGAACTCACGTCCAACAAATCTAGGAAATGACGCATGATAAATACCCTCCAGCCGCTTGCCGCTTCGCGCTACGCCTTGTGTGCCAACAACACTTCTTCCAAAATCCCGCAGCCCTCATCGATCAATTCATCGCTGATGGTCAGGGCCGGGAGCAACCGCAACACCGTGTTATGCGTGCAATTAATAAGCAACAATCGTTTCAAACAGGCATCGACAATCGGCGTGCCGGGCACGGAAAGATCGACGCCGATCATCGTGCCCTTGATCCGAATTTGCTGAATGAGAGGACAACGCTGTTTGATGGCCTCAAAATGCCCGCGAAAACGCTCACCAATTTGCTCGGCCCGTTCCAGCAAACCATCTTCTTCAATGGTTTCGATCGTCGCCAGGGCAGCCCGGCAAGCGATGGGGTTGCCGCCAAACGTCGCCGCGTGCGTGCCGGGCTTGAGCAGATCGGCATACTTGGCTCGACACATCATGCCGCCGCAGGCGATGCCGCCCGCCAGGGCCTTGGCCATCGTCACCGCGTCGGGCAACACATTCCAGTGCTGATAAGCAAACCAGCGTCCCGTGCGGCCCATGCCGGCTTGCACTTCGTCGAAGATCAAAAGCAGACCATGCTGATCGGCCAAATCGCGCAAGCCCTTGAGATAACCGGGCGGCGGCAGGTTGATGCCACCTTCGCCCTGGATGGTTTCGACCAGCAAAGCGCACGTCTCATTATCAATCAACTTGGTTGTGGCTTCGAGGTCGCCGTAAGGCGCGTACTTGAAACCGGCCAAGAGCGGATCGAGACCTTGATGATATTTCGGTTGTCCCGTCGCGCTCAAAGCGCCAAAGGTGCGGCCATGAAAACTATCGATGGCGCTAATGATCTTGTACCGTCCATTGGGCTTACCATGCAACCGCGCCAGCTTGATGGCGGCTTCCACGGCCTCAGCGCCACTATTGCAGAAGAAACATTTTCCGTCGAAGCCGCTGCGTTCGCTGAGCGCCTTGGCTAATTGTCCTTGCGCTTCGGTGTACCAGGTGTTGGGAACGTGAATGAGCTGCGCTACCTGTTCCTTGACCGCTTCCACCACTCGCGGCGGGCAGTGGCCGATCATGTCGCGGCCCCAGCCGGGAAAAAAGTCGAGATAACGCCGACCTTCGGTGTCCCAGACATACGATTCCTCACCGCGGACCAACACGACTGGAAAGCGCGTGTAGTTGCCGATGACGTAGCGGTTGAACATCTCGATGATTTTGGCGGAATTAGATGCAACAGCGGTAGCAGCCATCATAACTCTCCTACGTTGCAAATTCGAAATGCAGATTTGAACCACGGATAGCACGGATGACACGGATGAAGAAAGAAAATCGCCACATTTTTATCCGTGTCATCCGTGCTATCCGTGGTTCAATTTGCTTCGATTTTCGGATTTCGGATTTTCCAGTGTGATTTCGGTGCCAACTCCGCGGTCGGTATAGATTTCCAGCAGCAACGAGTGCCGCAAACGGCCATCAATGATGTGCGTTGCGCGTACTCCGCCTTGGAGACTATCCAGACACGCTTCCACCTTGGGAATCATGCCGGCGTCAATCACCCCTTGCTGAATCAATTGCTGGCAATCAACAGCATTGACGTTGCGAATCAACGACTCTTCGTTTTTGCGATCGCGAAGAATGCCGGGGGTGTCGGTCAATACCACCAATTTCTCCGCTCCGATGTGTGAGGCCACAGAAGCGGCCGCCGTGTCTGCGTTGACGTTGAGCCAACCGCCGTCCGCATCCACGGCCAGCGAAGGAATCACCGGCACTACCCCGGCGGCGCAGAAATCACGGATTAGAGGCGTGTCCACATTGGTCACCTGACCGACACGCCCGAGATCGATGGGCGGCCCGCCGGCATTGGGCAATGTCAAGCGTTCGCCTTGCAAATAATGAAACGACCCCAGGTGAGCACCGACAGCCCGTCCGCCCAGTTCTCGTATTTGGCGTTCCATGTCGGCGTTGATTTCATTGAGCAAAACCCGCACGACAATGTCCAGCGTGGCATCGTCGGTGTAGCGGCGGCCCTGGACTTTACGGATGGTCAGGCCCGCGTCCGCCATCGCTCGGTCAATCGGCTTGCCGCCGCCGTGAACTAGCACAGGCCGCAAACCCACGGTGGCCATGAAGACGACATCTTGCAGCGTGGCCCGCAGCGCGTCAGGCTCCTCCATGGCGCTGCCGCCGAGTTTGATGACGATCAGCTTGTCGCGGAAAGTACGGATGTAGCTGAGGGCTTCGATCAGCACTTCCGCCTTGCGGATGGCGTTGTCCATCGACGTTTGAGGACCGAGGAGAGGAAGCAAAAGATTGATTGTAGGTCGAAGGCAGGGGGTGTCAATGGCACGTCGCAAGTCTAGGGGAAAAGCACCACACCGGCGTTGAGAATCGATGGGGCATTCATGAACAGATGATTGACGACGGTTTTTGTCGTGAGGTATACTTGCCACTCCCGCCAAACAGGCCAAGGACGGTCAGAGCCAGTGAGGAGACCCGCCCGTGAAAGTTGTTTGTCCAGGGTGCGCCAAGAGCTTGGCGGTGCCCGAGAAGTTTGCAGGACGGCGCGTGAAATGTCCAGGTTGCCAAAGTCTAATTGAGATTCCGGCGGTCGCCGGGGTTGAAATCACACCGGTTGCGAGTCCGGTACGAGCAAAGGCGGCTGCTGGGACAACGGGCACCAAACCTGGGCCGCCGCCATTGCCGCACGTCGTCAAGGCAGCCGCCCCGGCAGGAGCATCATGCCCCGATTGCGGCGTGCGTTTGGAGGCGGACGCATTCGAATGCGTGGAATGCGGTTGGATGGCGGAAATGGAGGTCGACGCGCACGGCGGCGACAAGGGGAAAGGCAGCCAAAAGTGTGGGCGATGTTATGTTCAAATTCGCAGGGACAATATCGATCTCAATCAGTCCGTCGAAAAGCACATGAAAAAGCTCATCGAGACAGAGCAGCTTTGGTTGCGCATCACTCATCGGGAGCCTGATCCGTCAGAGGAGCCGCGTCCCAACGATCTGATCATCAAAGGGAAAATTACCAAATGCAATTATGGCAATCGGGCAATGCGTTATTTGCTGACGTTAGTGGCGATGTTCGGTCCGGGATCTTGCCAGTTGGATGCGGAAGTGGAAGTTGACACAGCCACTCATGGAAAGCGCCGATTTCGGGCGGGGGCCCGGCAATCCATGGGATTTTTAGGCGGTAAGGATGAAATTCTCATGGAGGCCAACGTTCGCATTGTCGGCAGAAAGATTGCCAACAGCGCCGCACGGCATTTCACGGGGAGATCACTGCTCAATGCGCATGCCTATGTTTGCGGCTGGTGGTCGCTGGGCCTCGGCGTGCCGGCACTCCTGCCTTATTGCGGCATCTTTTTTGGATTGCCGGGTTTGGCCTTGGGCGGCATATCGTTGATGACCATCCTGCAGCGGAAATTGCCAAGGGGACATATTGTCGCCATCATTGGGTTGGTGTGCCCATTCATGGGCTTGGCCTTCACGGTGATGTTCTACCTGTATCAGTTCATGCGCAGGTTTTAAGCGCCAACGGCATTTCACTTCGCGTTTACCAACTGGCGCAACACGAAAGGCAAGATGCCGCCGTGCTGGTAATAGTGCACTTCCTGCGGCGTGTCGATGCGCACCAGGGCTTTGAACAGTTTCTCCCCGCCGTCCGAGCGCCGGGCCTTGACTGCTATTTGCTTGCCGCCCGCCAAAGCGTTGCCCAGCGCTGCAACGCCGTCGATGTCGAACAGTTCTTCCCCCGTCAAACCCAGGCTGGCGGGATTCTCGCCAGGCAAGAATTGCAGGGGCAACACACCCATGCCCACCAAATTGCTGCGGTGAATGCGCTCATAACTTTCGGCGATCACGGCCCGGACACCCAGCAAGCGCGGCCCCTTGGCGGCCCAATCGCGCGAGGAGCCGGAGCCGTATTCCTTGCCTGCCAGCACGATTAATGGCACGTTATCTTTTTGGTATTTCATTGCGGCGTCGAAGACGGACATTTGCTCGCCGTCGGGAAGATGGCGTGTCACGCCGCCTTCGATGCCGGGCACGAGTTGATTCTTGATGCGCACATTGGCAAAGGTGCCACGCATCATAACTTCGTGATTGCCGCGGCGGGAGCCATAGGAATTGAAGTCCTTTTGCTGGACGCCGTGTTCCGCCAGGTATTTGCCTGCCGGGCTGCTGGCCTTGATTGAGCCTGCAGGTGAAATGTGGTCGGTGGTGATGCTGTCGCCGAGCTTGAGCAAAACGCGGGCGGCTTTGATGTCGGTGATCGCTGCCGGCTTCATGCCCATGCCGTCGAAGTAGGGTGGGTTTTTGACATAGGTGGACTGGGCATCCCATTGGTAACGGTCCCCCTTGGGGATCGGCAATTGGGCCCAGCTATCGTTGCCCTTGAACACGTCGCCATAAACCTGGCGGAACATCTCCGAGGTCATTCCCCTGGCGAGCGCGTCATGGACCTCGGCAGGCGTCGGCCAGATTTCCTTGAGCATGACCGATTTGCCCTGAGAATCGACGCCAATGGGTTCCTTGGTCAAGTCGATGTTGATGTCCCCGGCCAGGGCGTAGGCGACGACCAGCGGCGGTGAGGCGAGGTAATTGGCGCGGACCTCGGCGTGAACACGGCCCTCAAAATTACGATTGCCGCTTAACACGGCGGCGACCACGAGGTTGTTCGCCTCGATTTGTTTGGAAACATCGGTCGGCAAGGGGCCGCTGTTGCCGATGCATGTTGTGCAACCATAACCGGCCAGGTAAAAGCCAAGCTGCTCCAGCGAGCGCAGCACGCCGGCCTGTTTGAGATATTCCGTCACCACCTTGGAACCAGGCGCCAGGCTGGTCTTGACCCACGGCTTCGATTTCAAGCCGCGCGCGGCTGCCTTTTGAGCCAGCAGGCCAGCGCCGAGCATGACGGAAGGATTCGAAGTGTTAGTGCAGCTAGTAATGGCTGCGATGACGACGGAACCGTCATGAATCGGCTTGCCGTCGGCATTGGGTTGCGGCGGCGGTGGCGGCGAGGGTGGTGCAGCAGTGGGGCTGCCTTCGGAAATCTCCTTGGCGATGGCCAGCGTCGGCAAAGGCTTAGTTTTCGACTTGCCCTGGAGAGCCGGCAGTTCCCTGGCAAACGCGGATTTCACATCGGCGAGCCGGACTCGATCCTGGGGCCGCGACGGTCCTGCCATGCTCGGTTCCACCGAGGCCAGGTCGAGTTCCAGCACCTCAGAGTAATTCGCCGCTGGCGTCGTGGCCGTGTGGAACAAGCCTTGTTCCTTGCAATAAGCTTCCACAAGCTTGACTTGGGATTCGGAGCGGCCCGTGAAACGTAGATAGCGGAGCGTTTCCGCGTCGACGGGGAAGATGCCGCAGGTGGCGCCATATTCGGGGGCCATGTTGGCAATCGTCGCCCGGTCAGCGAGCGGCAATGCGGCCAGGCCTTCGCCATGAAACTCCACGAACTTACCGACAACGCCTTTCTTGCGCAGGATTTGCGTGACCGTCAGCACCAAATCGGTAGCCGTCGCGCCTGCCGGCAGCTGACCGCGCAACTTGAAGCCGACGACTTGAGGAATCAACATCGACACCGGCTGACCGAGCATGGCCGCCTCCGCCTCGATGCCGCCAACGCCCCAGCCCAAAACGCCCAGGCCGTTGATCATCGTCGTGTGCGAATCGGTGCCGACGACTGTATCAGGGTAAGCCGCGGGTTTGCCCTGAACCTCGCCGGTGAAGACGACGCGAGCCAGATACTCGAGATTGACCTGATGGCAAATGCCCGTTTCCGGCGGCACCACCTTGAAATTGCGAAATGCCTCCTGGCCCCAGCGCAGAAAGAGATAACGCTCGCGGTTGCGCTGATACTCCAGTTCGGAGTTGTGCAGCAGGGCAGCGGCAGTGCCAAACTCATCGACCTGCACGGAATGGTCAATGACCAATTCAGCCGGCTGTAATGGATTGATGCGTTTGGGATCGCCGCCGAGTTTGACGATGGCGTCGCGCATGGCCGCCAGATCGACAATGGCGGGCACACCGGTGAAGTCTTGCATCAATACCCGCGCCGGCATAAAGGCGATTTCCTTGGTTGGCTCGGCCTTGGCATCCCATTTGGCCAGTGCGGTGATGTCGTCTGCCCGCACGCTTTGGCCGTCCTCGTTGCGGAGCAGGTTTTCGAGGAGAATGCGCAGCGAGAACGGCAGCTTGCCGGCTTGCGGCAGCTGCTTGTCGACCACGGCGAGGCGGTGGATGGTGAAGGATTGGCCGTCAACTTGGAGAGTGGACTGGCTTCCGAAGGTGTTTGCCATGATGGGAGGTCCTTTGCCTTGAACAGTCATTTTTATTGTTTAGTTATTTTATGGAGAATGGGAGAGTTTTTGGCATTCCTGGCACGGTAGGGCGTTATGTACAATTGGCATCACCGTGGGACCGGGTGGCAAGTTAACGGCACACTTGAAGAGAAGACGCAACGAATGAGTTGATAATCAGGGAGCTAACCATGTCCTCGACCGTTCCTGAGCCGGAGCAAAATCCCAGGCGAGAAACTGAGGGCCAGCATATGGCCCACGAGCTGCGCAAGGAAGCGGAGCGATTGCAGGCGCTTGCCGACCAACTGGCAAAACAGGAAGACGAATTGCAGGACATGCGAGCGAATTATCCCGTACTTCGTGAGTTCTACTTCAATAAACTACGTGAGTTTTTAGACAAGACGTTAGAGCCTTTGCCTGAAAACGTGGATTTGGAGGCCTACGCGCTGGAGCATGACGGTCAACCCCTCGAGGCATTCATTGATGAAATCGACCGTTTGGCGGAACAGCAATGACACACAAAAATGGTCGTCTCTTCCGCGTTTTTTGGCCAAAAACAGTTCGTGAAACGATCAAAAAGCTAGCGGCACAGGCAAACCTCGCTGGTAAAGTCAAAGAACTTGCGGCAGCCTTGCGTTATTTTGAACGCCGACTTAGCCACGAGCCTAATGAAGTCGGTGAGATCTATCGCAAGGCCGGCCATGTGATTGAGTATCTCGCAGCGGAGAATCCACTGTCAATCAATTTTGCAGTGGACACCCGTCGCAGTGTTGTCGTGGTAAGAACTGCACATCTGATGGGCAGCCCATAATGGACGGTTGGGATTTTTCCA
>DASRAT010000126.1:0-5440 GCA_035638015.1 Gemmataceae bacterium
CCCCGGCTTGGCAGGGACGGGCGCCACTGAGCTTAAGCTGCAAGCGGCGCGGCGCGTTGGTCGGGACGGTGATTTTCCAGCTTTGCTGACCAGCAGGGGAAGGCACGTCAACGATCGTCAGCTCACGCGGTCCCTCCAATTTGAGCGCTGCACCCGACCAATTGACCACGCGCACATGAAACTCCGCTAGCCCTGCGTGCGGTACGTGGACTTGCCACTGGCCCGCCAAATGCAACATGCCACCGCGTGCTTCGGCCGAAGTGATGCCCATCAGTCGCGGCGCCAACGGCACCGGCCGGATGACGAATTCAGCCTGGTACGCGGCTTGTGCTCCCTGACTCATCCACGTCGGCGTGGCCGATAGCGGCACGGTGGCAAGGTTTTGCAGGGTCGTGCCGTCAAGCTCCGCCCGGATGCCCGCGCCGTCGCTTACCCGCACAATTGTTGCCGTGTTCACGGCACTGCTGCTCCCCAGCCACGGCAGTGTCCAGCGTTGTGCCTGGCCGCCGATGGGTTTGGCATACATCATCCAGCCGTGCGCGATAAATGTAACGCTGCGGGCAGGCTGTTTTAACCACAACTGCAACTTGCCATCGCCTGCCGGCCCTGCCGGCCGAGTCCAGGTACGAATGTTGTCACCCGCGATTTCCGCGACCGTCACCTGGGGCGGCACTTCCCACTCCACCATCATGAGATCATCACCGCCGGCCGTGAACTTGACGGTGGCCAGCAGATCGGCTCGACCAGGTTGTAACGTCCAGCGCAGGTCTTGCTCCAGGGCCGGCCGCCAGGGTGTTAGCGACAAGACCAAAGCCCCGCCGGACTGGTAGTTGCGGAAGCTAAATGCCCTTGTAGGTGACACCGGCTCCTTCGCGCCCGTTGCTTGCCATTGCTTGGCAAACTGTTCCGCGGGCAGCAAACTTGTCAGCATATTGAACGGTTTCTCTCCGGCGTCCCAACCCTCGACTCGGTAAGCTACCAGGCCTCCCGTGGATTTGCCGTCCAGCGGTTCCGGCAACTCAAGCCGCGCCGTGCCGGGGCCGAACGGTTGACGCGGCACGAGGTGCAATATCACCACCACGTTGCCAGTCACAGGGCCCAGCAGTTGAATTCGCAACCGCCATTGGCCGTTGTCGTTGACCAGCCGCCAGTCCCGCAATCGCGGGCGGGCCGCTTCGTCGCCTCCGGGGCCTTCACCACCTATTTCCACGGCGCGAGCTTCCAGCGTTGACGGCAGGGCCACAGTGAGTTGCGCCAGACTGCTGCCTTTGATGGAGTAATTCAACACGGCTGTGCATTCGCTGCCGGGACCGCGCAAATCCCAGTAATAAGCCTCCTGAACCGTCGCCTTGGCCGCGCCTGTCGCCGTACGAGAGGTTGCCCAGCGCAACTGCACTGCAATGTCGCGGCCCAAATCAACCGTTAATTGCTGAGTCCGTGCGTCAACCGTGGCAGTCTCAACCATGCCGCTGCCAGAAATGACTTGCGTGTCCGCCATCGTGATGGGCAATTGCACAACCAATTTGTTTTGGTAGAGGCGGGGCACGTTGAACTGGAGGTCGCGGTGCTCCGGCGTCGATTGCACACGCACGCTGAATGCCACCGTCAACTTGTGCGGCCCCTTGTCCTTGACCGTCACTGTGTAGCCCACAGGGGATGCTGCGAGTTGTGCGGCGATCCCGTCCAACATCGCGCCTTCGCCCAATTCAACGCCACTGAGAGGAAGCGTCAAGGCGGCGTTGTCGCTAAAACTGAAAAGCTGAAATTCGGCCTTGAATCGGGCCACGTCGCCCGTGACAGTGCCGTTGTAATTTGCGCCAAGGAGCACCGCGCCGCGCTGGTGGTTGGGGCCGCGCTGAACTAGAGTGTCCAGTCTCTTAAGCAGTTCAGGTGTCACCAAAACTTGTTCAGGCAAATCTGTCGTGGCCGGCAGCACCAGCACGGTGCCTTGATCGGCGCCCTGCGACCACGCACGCGGCAAGCTTGCGGCGACGATTAACACTGTCAGCATGATCGCGGCGGCCGCTGCCACGGATCGCGGCACACTCGGCGGGCGTTCAACCGCTACCCGGCGGCGCTGCAGAATGCTCACCATGTGCCAGGCGAGGCCCAAGATCAACGCCGTCGCCGCCGGCCACATGGCAAGGGGGCGAGTCGGGGCCGGCAACCACAATGCGGCCAAGAACGCCAACATGGCCCAAAGGATGAGGCCACGGACCGGCCACATTCTCCAGCGCGGCGACCGCATTCTTGTGGCCGCCGACCCCCAAAGCAAAGCCAACAAACAGGCCAACAAGGCGCCGAGGCCATGCATCGTCAACGGCCGCACCACAGTGATTTCGGTCCGCGTTTCAGCGGTGGCATTTGCATCCCAATGGGTCCAGTCGGCGCCAAAACTGTCCAGGCTGAGAAGGCCGCGGATGTCGGCTGCATCTTGCGTTGGCGAATGCCGCAGCCAGAAGCTTGCCGCATAGAAGCGGCCGGTGCTGTCATGGCCACGCTGGGCCGCCTCGGCCACAGCGTCCGCCAGTGGACCCTGGACCGCGTAGTCGCCGTCGCCTGCACCAACCCAATGCTGCCACTGCTGCCTTGTCGTCAGCAACAAACCGCCGGGCGTCGGCGCCATGACCAGGCGGAGTCTGGCCCACGGCTCACCCGCGACGACATCCGGCGCTTGCGCGAAGGCGGTATCCGCCGACACGCCCGCTTCGGCCAGGGAAACGGCGTCGATTACCAGCGGGACATCGTCAGGTAATTGGCCTAGCGCCAAATGTTCCAAAACGGGCCCAAGCACCCAACCTGACTCGGGGCCAAAACGCCGCCGCAACGCCGCTTCGGCTGACGCCAGGTGCTGCTTTTGCACCGTTGCCCAAGACGGGGCCGCGAATTCGGGCAGCAATGCGCCCAGCAGCGGCTGGCCGATGTGCCACGCCTTTTTGGCGCTGGCATCCCAGTCCGTCATGACTGGACCTGCCGGCCCACCGGCCACGCGCTGCCACGCCGTGCCCACAGGCACCACACCTGGCGGCAGCACCCAACTTTGGCGAACGTCGAGCGGTGTGAGGGGCAGCACCGGCATTGGCGCTAGCAAAGTTTCCCAGGGCGCCCAGCTCGAAGCACCTTCAGGCATCGCGAAGTAAAGGTTGAAATGCTGCATTCCCAAAGCGGAGCTGGCCGGCAGATCGACTTGGATGCCGTCTTGCCTCTGCTGCTGCGGCAGGGACGCCAGCCAACGTCCCTCGATGCGGGCCGCCAAAACCTTGGCCCCAAGCGGTAGAATCACCGGCACATCTCGCTTCCGCCAATCGACCAACCGAAAATGAAACTGATGTACAAGGCGCCCACCGGGCTCGACATAAGTGGTCACCGTTGCCAGATCGCATGATTCGCGTGCCACTGACTGGGCAGTCGTAGCCCGCGTCTTGACCTGCAAGGTGGGGCCACGACCGCCCGGCGGGGGGGTGTCATAGCGATAGGTGCGCCACACAGGCTGGATCACGTTTCGCGCAACATTCTTGGTGGCCGGCCGCGGCAACTCCTGCAGCTGGTCCGTTTCCGCTGCTATGACTTCCGTACCTGCCAGTTGCACTGCCAATTCGCCTTCAAACAAATCGCTGCCCATTATGGTGACAATGGGCACGTCCCATGACGGACCAAGTCTTACCGCGTCTTCACCCGCCAGGGTGGGGCCAAACGCCCCTTCCAATACGAATGTGCCTTTGGACCGCAACGGCTCGGCGAAGCGCAGCCGCCAGTGCTGCACGATTGGCTTGGCTTGTTCCCCCTTGGCCTCCCCCTGTGCTTGACGAGGGGCAGGGTAGGGAAGGTCTGCGCCAACTACTTGTTGCAACGATGCGACGCGGACGCCGCCGGCTTCGCCGCGCACTTTCCACTTATCGGCCAACGGCGCGGAAACCAGCAAATCAACATAATCCAGGCTGCCGCTGGTCGGTTCGATGGTCAGTCGCGTGATCAAGGCCGCCTTGTCTCCACTCAGGAAAGCGTCGCTTTGGCACCGGGCTTGAAACTGCGGTGCACGCGGGAACAAACGCAGTTGGCCGGTCAGCGGCTTTTCCCGAAAGGCGAAGTAATAATCGAGCAAGGCGGTTTGCCAGGGCCCTTCCTGGAGCCCCTCCGGCGCCGCCGTTGCCGGCCACGACGACTGCACTACCTCTGCTTGCCATCGTGGATCGATGCTGACGGCCAAAGCGCCTTCACGCAAACATGGCAACAATGGGCTAATATCGGGCAACGTCAGTGCCAGCGCTCCCTTTTTAGGGGACGTGCCTGGCGGCAAACGCAACCGCACCTTGATCCTCAGCGGCATCCGCGGCGTCACGGCTTGTGCCATGTCGATTAGCAGCAGCGGCTCCTTGCGCGTCCCAGACGCTGCCCAGCCACGTAGCAGTTCTTTTGGCTCCGCGCTCACATGGTCCACCTGGCTATCCGGCGGCAGCTTCAGCGGCAAATGGTACAGCTGGCCACGGCTAACCTTGCAGACCAACACGCTATGCAGCGTCGAGCCTTGGACATCCAGCTGCCACCACGATTGTTGCTCCAGGAGCAGTTCTGTGGTTCGCGCCTTGAGCACGGCGCTGGGTCGCTGTGGCAACGCACCCTTCGCGGAACCGTCGTGTACCAAGGTCAGCACCTGCGAGCCGTCGGTTTCCGTGGTGGTCTTGCGCAAATTGAATTGACCCGGCTTCCATTGCTCCAGCTGAGCTTCGGCCAGGGCATGCACGCGCAAAGTCTCGCCCCGCGGCACAGCGCCCCGCAGCCGCAGGCTGGGACTCACCCAAACCTGGTTCTTTTTGTCCTTGCCTTGTGGAGCAAGGCAACGAACACGGACCATTGGCAGTATGCCATGTTGTGGTTCGCGCAGCGGCACGACCAATACTCCGCCGGCCGTTCCCTTTTCCGCCGCCACTTGCCATTCCCAGTCTTTCACCTCGACTCCGCCCAGCGTCACGTCATATGGCTGCAAGGCGGTGTCGCCATCGAACACCAAATTGGTCACGGCGCCGTGCAAAGCCTCAATCTGAAACTCGTAATCGGCCAGCAGTCGGTCAGGGCCAAGCTCCTGCCGACTCAGAACGGAAGCCAACAGCAGCGCGGTCCCGGTTGGCACCCGCCGCAGGACAAACTCCACCCTTGACCGTCCGGAGAAACTCACAGTCCAGGTCTTCAGCCCGACCTGGGAACTGTCGTAAGGGCCGTCCACGTGCAAGCCGGCCTTGGTGGCGACGACCTGGTAATCCGAAGGCAGTTTCAACTCGAGCTGAGCGTTGGCGCAAACGGGAACCAGAATATCGAAATGCAAGCCGTCGGCGGTCAGTGTACCGCGGCGGCTCCAATCGAAGCGGACAGTCGGTTGGCCGGGGTTGTCAATCCACAAACCCGGTGTCTTGGCGTCCAGGTCACCCATGATGCCGACACTGCC
>DASRAT010000127.1:0-2904 GCA_035638015.1 Gemmataceae bacterium
AATTACAATCATGCAGTTTGTGAGGACGGCGCTTCTGCATTCACCTTGGGCGGATCTTGTGGACTCGGCGAGGCGTATTTGCTGACCAGGTTCACCAAGAGCAGATATTCCGTCTGGTGTCGTTGCACCTGTTGAGCGACGAGTTCATTTTGCTTTTGCAAAAGCCGCTCGCGGTACTGTCCCATTTTGTCCAGCGTCAAAGCCTCCGCGATCTTTTCCAATGCCGCCGGGAAGTTCTTTTCGCGTTGGTAGACCCACGCCAGGTTGTATCGTGCCCGCACGTCGCTGCCGTTGACCTCCAAGGCCCTAAGATACGCCGATCTCGCCTCGGCATAACGGCCGAACTCAAAAAGTCCGTCGCCCAGGACATTCCACAACTCCGCGGAACAGGTCGGATTGAGTGCCAGAGCAACTTTGGCAAGGTCGATGCCCGCCTTCACGTCGCGCAGCGAGAAGATCAGGAACTGGGCCACTTCGCTCAAAAGCACCCAATTGCTAGGCTGCCGTGCGAGGGCTTGTTGGTAGTACGACGAGGCCAGCTCAAATCGGCCCACGTGCAAGCATTGCCGTGCACGCGCGGCCGGCTCGTGCAAATGCTCGGCCATCGCTTCACCGAAATGTACGCTGAAACGCAGCCGGAGATTCTTGGATAGTTTGTGGGCCAAGAGCCGGGAATGAATGCTGCCCGATTCGCCAAAGGGCTTGCGATACTGGCAGCGGTTGCCCTCCTGGAAATAAGCCTTGAGCAGGCTGAAGTTGACGCCAACGAACGTCGCCATGCTGAAACGCTGATGCTCGACCTCGTCTCTGACCACGGTGACGGTTTGGCCGTAGTCGTTGACCAGGATGAAGCCATCCTCGTGGACCAGGTCCAACAGCCGCTCCAGCGACTGAATGGCGCCGTAACTGTGCAGCAGTTTCTTTTTCTTGGTCCTGCCAATTTGCAGGGCAAAATCTCCCAGGGGCAAGGTTTTGACATCGACGGGGCGATAGTCGTATTCGCTGGCAAATAGGCCGTAGACTTCCAGAAGTTCGCGCTGCGAAGCCGCGTCATTGAGCTTGGCCCTGTGGGCCAAGCCATCGGCGGATAGATCGGTGTAATCTTCCAATTTGACATTGCGGGCGACACAAGTGCGCACACACAGTTGCTTCACCGACTCGCTTGCTTCGCCGAATTCCAGCACCGCCGCCGGCAAACAATCGAGCAAATAATTGAGAAAAACCGCTCGCAGTGGTTTGCCTGGGTGATTGCAAAACATGGCGTCATGAGGCAAGTTTTTGGCAGGTTCCATAGCGTCGATCAGGCGCAGCCGATAACGACCGGGATGGTGCGCCAAGACGCCGTGGCGGCAGACATCGAGCAGCATGCGTTCGGAACGGTCAGCGGCGATGTAACAAAGGCGGTCGTAATAATCCTTGTTGTGCTCGTGGCATAAATCGCGGAAGTGATCCAGGAAAAAACGAGCAAATAGGCCGACGCCGATTCCCAACTCCAAGACAAACAACTCTTGCACCAGCGGTGCGTTATTCTCTGATTCAACCAGACTGTCAAAAAAGAGCTTGGCGGCTTTGCGCGACAGAGTGCCATCATTGTTAATGACAAACGGCACGGGGGAAGCGTCGGAAAGAAAGGCTTTGTTGCCGCGTTGACGCAGATACTCCTGGCCGAGTTGCCATTCCAGCGATTCTGCCAGCGGCACGAAATCCTGGATGACGGTGCGGCTGGACTGGGCCTTGGCCAGGATGGCTTCAGCCGCCGACTTGGGGTCGGCCGGGACGATGGTTGCATTCGGCTGAGTCGTGCGACTAGACATGGCCTGCATCCTTTATGTCTTGGCTTTTTCGGGCTCGGTCTTGGGGGCGCCGTGGGCGAAGGTGCGTGTGCCGAAATGATGGACGAAGAGATCGCGGCAGCAGGCGAGCGTGAAGCCGGCCTGGCGGGCTTTGCTGCTCAGAACGTCGGTGTCGAAGAGGGCCAAGTCCGCTGCCTCCCGCAAGTGGCCGATGCGTTTGAATACTTCGCGTTTGATGAGCAGGCAGAAGCCGCCGAGACGTTCGGCTTCGACCCATTTGCCCTCATGATCCACGTGCCATTTGGCCGCAAAAGCCTCGACCGCGCTAGTATCGCCGAGCCAGGCGGGGCCAGCGGCGCCTTCCAATCGCGGCGTCCGTTTTGGGCCGATACGGTAGGGCACATTTTCAACCAGCTGTGGCGGCGCGGCGTAATTGGCCATGGGACCGACCATGCCGATATTTGATGGCATTCGAGACAGCCCAATGAGCTGATTGAGCCACGACTTGGTGACGATAGTGTCATTATTCAACAGCACAAGGTACTCACCGCGGGCTTGCTTGAAGGCGTCCTGGACGGCTTGGGGGATGCCGAGATCGGTGGGTGTGCGGACGATCTCAACGCGAATCTGCGTTGCCGCCGCAATGCCTGCGAGGTACTCAGCAGTGCCGTCGAGAGAGCCGATGTCGAGGAAAATCAACTCGAACGGCTGGCGGGTGTACTTGAGGACGCTGGGCACGCAGAGTTTGGTGTACTCCAGCTGGCCACAGCAGGGAATAAGGATGGAAGCCAAGCCCGACGGCGGCAGCACATGTACTGGCTGATCTTTGGGAATAAGGTCGTCCTGGGGAGATTTGGGAATCGAGCCAGGTTTGGGCGGAACAAGAGTGTTGGTGACCATCGGAGCCTGCTCCTCGTAGATGGACAATCGGTGTGGGGGCTGATCTACTGGCCTCAACATTGGCAAAAGGAGAATCACAGTTTCTTCATGCTTTACAAGGCCTTACAGTCTTGCTCCCTTGGTAAGCGATTTGAAGCGGTGAGTCAAGCATTAAACAGCCGGATTTCGATGCTACAAATTGCATGGGGTGTCGTCGATTCCGTAGCTTGCA
>DASRAT010000128.1:0-5569 GCA_035638015.1 Gemmataceae bacterium
GCGGCACGGCTTCTTTGGCCGGATGACACAGGACATCGACATTGTTTTGCCAGCCGACCGCATTGACGAGTTTTTGCAGACAGCCGCGGTTTCTGGATTTGAGGTGTTGCCTCAACCCGCTGGGCGTTGGCCCAAAGTTCGCCACAAGGAAACCGATGTAAAGGTTGACATTTTGCCCGAGGGGGCCCGGCCGGGGTCCAAATCCAAACTGGCGCCGACGCTGATTCCGCACCCTGCCGAGTTAGGCGCAAGCGGGAGCACGCTGCGTTACATCGACTTGCCGGGCCTCGTGCAATTGAAACTCGGCGCCGGCCGGGCACGCGATGAGGCCGACATTGTCGAGTTACTTCGCGTCAATGAGGACAAGGTTGTTATGATCCGCACCTACCTTGCCGGTATTCATGGCGATCATGTGGCTGCTTTTGATTTGCTTGTGGAACGCGCCCGCCAACAGCGTGATGAATGACAATCGAGTTTTCATGATCAAACGACTCCGCACCTTGTTGGAAATGATCCGCTTCAGCCACACGCTGTTCGCGTTGCCGTTCGCGCTATTGAGCGCGGCCTTGGCCTGGCGGAGCAAAGGGGCATTCTCCTGGCTGGAGTTAGTCGGCATCCTGCTGTGCATGGTCTTCGCCCGCAGTGCCGCGATGGCCTTCAACCGTTTGGCGGATCGCCATTTTGATGCCGCCAATCCGCGCACGGCCAGTCGCCACCTGCCGAGCGGACAATTGACGACGGGGATCGTCTGGCTGTTTACGCTGGTGTGTGCCGCCTGCTTCATTGCGACAACGGGCCTGTTCCTGCTCGCCCAACCTGCCAACGAATGGCCGCTGCTGCTATCGCCGGCGGTGTTGATGTTTGTGTGCGCGTATTCTTACACCAAGCGTTTCACGGCCCTGGCCCATTTCTGGCTGGGCGTTTCGTTGCTGCTCGCACCGTTGGCGTCGTGGATCGCCATTCGCGGACTTGACGACCTGCTGACCCCAGTGGTTTTGGGATTGGCGGTTTGCTTCTGGGTCGCGGGGTTCGACATCATCTACGCTTGCCAGGATGTGGAGTTTGACCGCAAGGCCCGACTGGCCAGCATTCCCGCGAAGATTGGCGTCGCGGCGTCGCTGCGAATGGCGCTGGCCTGTCATTTAGTGATGTTGGGTTTGTTGGTGACGCTGTATTTTGCGGCCAGCCCTTATCTCGGAACAATCTATTTGCTCGGCGTGACGGCGGTTGGCATTTTGCTCGTATACGAACATTGGCTGGTGTGTCCGACTGATTTGACTCGCGTGAATCAGGCATTTTTTCAAGTGAATGCGATCATTAGCATTGGATTGCTGGTGGCAGTGTTGATTGATTTGGCGGTAAAGGGGTAATCAAATGCACGTTGCCTTGAGCCAGGCGTCCACGTGGTCCACTAACTGGGGCCGCACCGCCGTGTAGAAGTGATCACCGCCAGCAATCATGGCCACGGCCAATTGCCGGTGCCCCAACTCCCCAATCGCTTCCGCCGCGCCGCGAAAAGCCATGTTATTCTCGCACTCGACGCTGCCCAAAGTCACCAGCACCGGACAATCCACGCTGGCAAGAAATCGCAAATAGTTGTAACGCTCATCCGGGCCGTATTTTTCAACGTAGCCGGCAGCGGTGATCACGAATGGCAGCGGCAGCTTGACTTCCAGGAGTGCGGCCGGGCGGCCGTCGTTGACGCCGCGATCAGCTTCTGCATAGCTCTCCAGGAACTTTGGCCCTTCCGGGCTGGAGCAAAACCATGAATACGACAAACGCGGCGGCGACAAGGCTATGACCAATTGGGCTGCCAGGTCGGGTTTGTGCGCCATGGCATACAGGCATTTGACGGCGCCGAGACTGTGCCCAATCAGACCGATGCGTGGCCCGGCGTGTTGGCGAAGCCAGCTCATCCAGGCGGCGAGATCCTTGCGGCAATCGTCCACAAGCTCATAGGCGGCGCCGAGACGTTTGCCGCCGGTCTGCGTGGCGGTGGTATTGATGCCGTCGTGGCCGCGGGTGTTGATGCGCAGGACGGAGCAGCCCAGATCGAGCAGGCGCTGGCCCAGTTGGTCGAACAGTGAGGAGCCGTAGAAATTGCCGCCCGTGCCGTGGACGAGACAGAAGGCGTCGATGGGCAGGCGGGCGGCGCCGGGAGTGGGCGCGGTTTGGAAGGCGCCGTCGAGACGGAGATGGTCGGCGGTCCAGATTTGGACGAGGTTGACGGACATGGCTCAGCTTGTGTAATCGCAGTCAATCGTTAGCTGTTTTTTTCGTCTTTTTTGTGTGTTCCGTGGTTTGTTCTTTCAGATCGCCTCGAAAATCGTCGCAATCCCCTGCCCCGCCCCAATGCACATCGTCGCCAGTCCGTATTTGGCTTTGCGATCCGTCATCGTGTGAATCAGAGTCGTCGCAATGCGTGCACCGCTTGCTCCCAGAGGATGCCCAATCGCCAGCGCACCGCCGCGGACGTTTACTTTTTCCGGATTGGCTTTCAGCAGCTTAATGACCGCCAGGGTCTGGACCGCGAAGGCTTCGTTGATTTCGATGAGATCAATGTCCTCAAGCTTGAGCCCCGCCCGTTGCAGAGCTTTGTTCGTCGCGGGGACCGGGCCGATGCCCATGACGGCGGGGTCGACGCCGGCGACCGCCATCGCCTTGATGCGGACTTTGGGTTTGAGGCCCAGGTCCTTGGCCCGTTGCTCGGACATCACCAGCACGGCCGCGGCGCCAACATTGAGCGGACTGGCATTGCCCGCCGTGACACTGCCGCCTTCAGGCATGAAGGCGGGTTTAAGGGCCGCGAGCGATTCCAGCGTTGTGTCGCGGCGAATGCACTGATCTTCTTTGATAAGCTGCTTGCGACCGTCCTCATCGCGGCCCCAGGTGGGGATTATCTCGGTGTTGAACTCGCCTTTGTTGGTCGCTTGAGCGGCCTTTTGGTGGCTGCGCATTGCGAACTCGTCCTGCTCCTTGCGGCTGATGCGATACTTCATGGCCAGGTTTTCGGCGGTCAGGCCCATGCTCAGGGTCGCCTGGCTGTGGTGGTACTGAAAACGCGGCGACAGGTCGAAGCCGAGTTCCATCGGGATGTGGTGCATATGCTCGACGCCGCCGGCGATTTGCACGTCTTCGCAGTTGGCGGCGATGCTCTGGGCCGCCTGGTTGATGGCTTGCAGGCTGGAGCCGCAGTTGCGATTGACGGTGACGCCGCCGACTTCGATCGGCAGGCCGGCAATGAGCGCCGCCATGCGGGCAATGTCGAAACCTTGCTCGCCTTGCTGTTTGACGCAGCCCCATTGAATGTCTTCGATGTCGGAGCCGGGAATGCCGGTGCGCTGGAGCAGCGCTTTCATGAGATCGGCGGACAGATCGTCGGCCCTGACATCGCGGTAGATGCCCTTGTCGGCGTGAGCGCGGCCGATGGGAGTGCGGATGGCGTCGATGATGACGGCGTTCATGGAAGTGCTGGGGGTTAAAGTCCTCGTTCGATTCCAAGTTCAGCGCTTTTTCCGGCGGGTTCTCAATTGAACTGCATCCGCAGGCCAGGCTTTCTTGATCTCATTACAGATCGATTCAAACCTGTCAAAGTAAACATTCTCTAAATCATCCTTCGACAATGCAAAAATCGCTTGCGTCAATGGCAGCGACAATGCAGTTGCCAGTTTCAATCCTTCAGAATGGAACTCCGAATAAACGTCGCCAGCCACGTCGAGGTCACCAGCGTTCCGCATTCCGTAATCGGCGACCCAAAAGCAATGGACAAGTTTTTCACAAGAAAGCAGGCTATTTGTACCGCTTCCGGCTTGCTTGCGGATCACAGCATCACCGATGTCTATCAGCCAAGTTTCGTTTTCAGAGGGAATGGCCATGTGCTTGGCTGCCGATCAAAGTAGTCTGCGGAATTCTTCAACGGTCAAGCCAGCATCCGCGGCAATTCCACCCATCGTGAATGCCTTGATGGGATTGTGCCGCGGGACGGTAACCAGCCGCGTCCCGTCACTCATGGTGATGTGTTTGCCCTGGCGGATTACTTGGAATCCTGCTCTTTGCAAAGCGCGAACAGCGTCCATGTGGTTAACGCCTGGGATGCGAGGCACAACTACACCGCCACTTCGATTTCTCGAACTTCGGCATCACCCATCTGATCTGCGAGGGCGGCCAGGTACTCGTGAATGGCGTCTTGAATGTTTGCCAGCGCTTCCTCCTCGGTATCGCCTTCGGACCAGCAGCCTGGCATGCCCGGAACGGAGACACTGATGCCTTCTTCGCTGCGGTGGAGAACAACTTTGTAACGCATGGTGGGCTGCCTTTTGTGTTTGCCTTTGTGGATGGTAATGTGTCTGGCCGTGGCTTGTCAATCAGTAGTCGGTGGGTGTGGCTGCCGTAAAACAAACGAAGCCCACGGATTGTGAACCCGTGGGCTTCAAATGCTAAGCCGCAAGCGGCAAATTAGCCAATAATCTCGCGCACCGGCTCGCCGCCGCGATCGACGATGCGCACCGGCCGGCCATTGGGCGTGTTGTTCATCTTGGTGTGGTCAATGCCGAGGATCCGGCAAACCGTCGCCATGAACTGGATGCAATTCACCGGGCGGTCGGTCACCGTGCCGGCATCGGAATCGGTGCGGCCCACGACACGGCCGCCGCGAATGCCGCCGCCGAACATCACCAGGCTCCAGGCTCGCGGATAATGGTCGCGGCCCGGATCGCCGCCAGCGCGAGCATTCATGCGTGGCGTGCGGCCGAATTCGCCCATCCAGATCACCAAGGTGTCGCTGAGCAGACCGCGGTCGGCCAGGTCTTTCACCAGCTGTGCCATTGGTGTATCGACCTGAGCCGACAGCTGTGCAACACGGGTGTTGTTGTTATTGTGCGTGTCCCAACCGCCCAGGCCCACTTCGACGAACGACACGCCGGTTTCGACCAAACGGCGAGCCAACAGGCAACCGCGGCCAAAGGCTGTGTTGCCGTAGGCGTTGCGGCTATTGGCCGGCTCGTTGGAAATGTCGAACGCCCGCGCCTGGGACGATTGCATCAGCTGCACGGCACGTTGATAAGTGGTGCGATGCGCCTGAGCGGCGTCGGATTGGTAGGTGCCATAAAAGCCCTGTTCCATCTCGTTCAGCAGGCCGAGACGGTTGTTGAGCTGGCCCTGGCTGACGAAGGCTTGCAGGTTTTCCACGCCACGGTTGGCGTCAACCACATTCAGCGGTTGATGGCGGGCGCCGAGGAAACCGGAACTGTAGCCGGCTCGGCCAATGGCGACAAAATTGGGCAGCGGCGAAGTGGTGCTGCCGATTTCCTTGGCCGCGATGGAACCCATGCTTGGATAAACCAGGCCGCCCTGGCCTTCGCGGTAGCCGGTGTGCAGGTGGAAGCGGGCGCGGGGGTGAGCGCCTTCCAGCGTGCTCATGCTGCGAACGATGACGCCGTGGTTCATCACTTGAGCCACGCGCGGAAAGTGTTCGCTGATCTGGATGCCGGAGACGTTGGTGTTGATGGCCCGATAGGGGCTAGCATTCGGCGTGCCCGGCTTCATGTCAAAGGTGTCTTTGTGACTGGGG
>DASRAT010000129.1:0-5694 GCA_035638015.1 Gemmataceae bacterium
CCTCCGACGCGACGATCAACCCCACCGGCAACGGCTACACCAACATCGAGATGTACCTCAACGGCATCGACCCAACGATGAAAGTGGACTGGACAGACTTGCGTAACAACCACGACCCGCTGATGGGCGGACACTAACGCATAATCGCCTGGAGAATGCGATGCCGCGACGTCGAATACGACTTACTTTGGCGACACTTTGCACGTTGGTGCTATGCCTCGCTTGTCCCAATTTCACCGACAGTTTGCGCGGGCAAGAACCACATGATGCCGTCGGCGACCCTTTGCCCAAAGGGATCGTTTATCGCCTGGGAACAACGCGCCTGCGACACTGGGTCGTCAATGGCTTGCGTTTCACACCGGATGGCAAGCAGTTGCTGTCAGTCGGAGACACCGACGAATGCATGCGCTGGGATGTGGCCACCGGAAAACTGCTGGGAACGCTTCCTTTCACTTCCTTTCCCATCGACATCTCCCGCGATTCCCGATTGTCGGCGTGCTGGGACAAGGATGGCGCGAAGGTATTGGAATGGCCAAGCGGCAAACTTATTCACAGCCTTCCCGCCGCTAAACTGGAGCGGTTGGCCTTTTGCAAGGACGGCAAAACGCTGGTCGGCCTGGCGCGCGATAATTGGGTTTACCGCTGGGACATAATCAAAGGCAAAGAACTGGGCCGGCGGCAGTTCGACCTGGCAGAGCGTTTGTATTTTGGCGATCCCCCTGCTTGTTTTTCTCCTGACGGCAGCACGCTGGCGGGCGTGTTGAAAAAGGATGCGGTCGAGAAGAAGGGCAGCGGACCGCTGCGCTTCTGGGACGTGGCCACCGGCAAGGAAATCCGGCCGAGCATTACCGTCTCCGGCACTCTTTACGGCTGCCGTTGGTCACCCGATGGTCAGCGCTTATTCGCGATGGTGCTGCCTTATGGCGTTGAAATCTGGGATTTGGCAACCGGCAAGAAAGTAGAACCGCAGCAAGATCCAGACGTAAAAGCGCAAAAAAGCCAAGGCATCGGCGCGGAAGTGGTCGAAGTGACGCCGGATGGGCAGGGCCTGCTCCTGGGCGTATTCGGGCAGCTGGCACTTTACGATTTGAAAACCGGCAAAACGACCTGGAGCCGGCCGGTTGCTTCTTCTGTTAGCGGTCCGGGACTGAAACTGAGCACGGTGATTTCTTTCGCATTTAGTCCGGTAAACAAGACTGTGGCCGTCGGCTGCAGTTGTGGCCACATCGCTTTATTGGATTGGACGACCGGCAAGGACGTGGAGTTTTCGGCCAAGCACCCCGGATTCTTCGGCGATCCGTTGCACTTCTCCGGCGACGGCTCGACCATGCTGGTCACGGACGCCATGACCAGAAAGCTGTTGCTGGTCGATGCAGCGACCGGCAAGGAATTGCGGCGGCTGTCGGAGCATCGTGTGCTCGCGTGGTCGCCCGACGGTAAACAACTGGTTTTTTCCACCTCGCTCAAAAAGAATCAAGAGATCGTTCGATTGGTCGATGCCAAATCCGGTAAGGAGCTTTGGCAGATCAAGGCGTGGCCCACCCATGCCTGGTTTTCCGCGAATGGCAAGGTTTTTGCTTATTGGGATTTGAATGACCGAACCTTTCACTTGATCGACGCATCAAAAGGAACACACCAGCACACATTTCGCTTGCCTCCCGAAGTCAAGGAAGACACCGACACGGCCGCAATCTCCCACGATTTTTCGCGCGTGGCGGTCAAAGCAAAGCAAGCTGCAACAAAGTCCAACCGTCCCGGATGGAAAGAACTTCAGGTTTGGGACATCGCCGGCAAGAAGCAATGGACCTGGGAGGTTTCCAAGGATTGGGAGGATGGTATTTGGAATGTCCAATTTTTGCCTGGCGGCAAACACCTGGTGGTTGACGGCTTTCGTGACTCGGATCAGACGTCATTCGTCTGCGTGCTCGACATTGCCAATGGGAAACTGCTTCGGCAGTTCAAAACTGAGGGCCGCGGTCCATATCCGACAGCCTCGCCGGACGGTCGCTACATCGCCCTGCGTGGGAAAAACAAATCCGAGGTGCGCGAGGTCGGAACGGGCCGCCTGATGTTTGAGTTCGAGCAAAAAGGTGTGCGGTCTTATCTCCATGACATGGCCTTCTCGCACACCAGCAGGCAGTTCGCTTACTGTTTGGACGATTACACTGTGGAATTCCGTGAAATGAGGACGGGACAGCTTATTAGCAAGTTTCACCGCCCCACGTACTTCATTAGGCAAATTGCTTTCGCGCCGGATGGTCACACGATCGCGGTTTGTCGCAACGATTGCACTATCTGGATGTGGGATCCGCAGTGGGACGTCAAATAGTTTGCAGAGCTGCAACGAGACTTGCGCAACAACCATGACCCGCTCCTGGGCAGGCGCTAACAATGACTTCAGGTTCCCTCGGTTTTCTTGGCCTGGGTTTGTTAGGCTCCGCGCTCGCGGAACGGGCGCTGGCCGGTGGGTTTGAAGTCGTGGGGTTCGATCTCTCGGAAAGTTGCCGAGCAAATTTGCAAAAACTTGGCGGGCAGCCAAAATCATCAGCCTCCGAAGTCGCGTCGTTCTGCCGCCGCTTGGTGCTGGCCTTACCGGATGACAATGTATGTCGCGAAGTTCTGGCCGAAATCGATTCCGCTCTAATTAAGGGCACCGTGGTCATTGACACCACTACGGGCGACCCGGATGGCATGTCAGCGCTTGGAAGGACATTGGCCGAGCGCGGCGTGACCTATCTTGATGCCGCCATTTCGGGCAGCAGTGCACAGGTCCGGCTGGGCGAAGCGCTGATGATGGTCGGTGGACCCGCGGAAACCTTCGTTGAATGCCAGGATCTTTTCCACGTGCTTGCCAGGGAAGCGCTGCATATCGGCCCGTGCGGCAGCGGCGCGAAGATGAAGCTGGTAACGAATTTGGTCCTTGGCCTCAATCGGGCTGCACTGGCGGAGGGACTGGTTTTTGCCGCCGCGCTGGGCCTTACGCCTGAGCAAACGTGCGAAATACTGCGTGCGAGCATGGCCTATTCGCGCATCATGGACACGAAAGGGAGCAAGATGCTCCAGGGCGACTTCGAGCCGCAGGCCAAGCTTGCCCAACATCGGAAGGATGTCGACCTCATGCTCGCCGCCGCCGCCCGAACAGGTCAGCATTTGCCGCTCAGTGAAACCCATCGAATCGTGCTCGAGTACGCGGAGCGGCTTGGTCTGGGTCAACTCGACAACAGCGCGATCGTCCGAGCCATCGAGCAAATGCCACTTCAGGAGCGGCCGGAGTGAACGCTACATCGCCGCTTTCGGGTTCCGGCAGGTTCGTGGTCCTGGCGGCCGCGTTCGGCGGCCTGCTGTTTGACGGCATGGAACTGGGCTTGATGCCAATTGCGTCGATGTCTCTGGCGAAGGATTTGCTGGGCGATCAGTACAGCGATGCACTCGCCGGCGATTGGTTCGCCCGTCTCACGGCCAGCCTTTTATTCGGCGCGGCCGTGGGCGGCATCGGTCTCGGCATGCTTGGAGATCGCATTGGCCGGGCACGGGCTTTGGGCGTGAGCATTCTGTTTTACTCGTTATTCGCCGGTGTTGGCTATTTTGTGACCAACCTGGAACAAATGCTAGTGCTGCGCTTCCTCGTGGGGTTGGGTGTGGGCGGGGTTTGGCCTAATGGCGTGGCGCTGGTGGCGGAGTCCTGGCCGAGCGTATCGCGTCCCATCGTGGCCGGCATCGTCGGCGCGGGATTGAACCTTGGCATTTTGTTGCTCTCGCAGATTGCCGGGGTCTGGCATATTACGCCCGACTCTTGGCGCTGGCTGTTCGCCTGGAACACCCTGCCAGGCGTGCTCGGCCTGATGGTCCTCTGGCGCGTCCCCGAATCTCCGCGCTGGTTGGCGGCGCGAAACCAGGCGAAAATCCCGGTAACGCCGCTTGGCGAATTGTTCCGCCGGCCGCTGCTTCGCGTGACGCTCACCGGCATCGCGCTGGGCTGCATTCCGATGATTGGTGCGTGGGCTTCCAGCAAGTGGATGATTCCCTGGGCGGACCAGATTGGCGGGGCCGCCCAGCCGGGTTACAAGGCGACAACGCAAGGCTTCTGGGCAGTGGGCGCGGTGCTTGGCAGCTTCTTCGGCGCGCAGGTCGCCAGCCGAATCGGCCGCCGGCTGTCTTACTTTTGCATGAGCCTCGGATCCACGCTGCTCACGTGCGGCATCTTTGTCGGAAGCTCACCGCTGGAGACGGCATTTCTACCGCTGGTGTTGGCCCAGGGCTTTGTGGCGACACTTTTCTTCGGCTGGCTGCCGCTCTATTTGCCGGAGTTGTTCCCCACCCAGGTGCGCGCGACGGGCAGCGGCATCGCCTTCAACGTCGGCCGCTTCGCTACGGGATTCGGCGTCTTGATGGCGGGAGGGTTGGTCGCGCACTTCGACGGCGATTTTGCCAGGGCCGGCGCGGTCACGGGACTGGTTTATGCGTTCGGCATGATTGCCGTGTGGTGGTTGCCCGCTACGGCTTGTCGTCAACAGGAGCATTGAGGTCCGTTTCTGACAGTCCCCATTGCTCGACACCGGTCCCGTGTAACAGCGCGACAAACGGCATACCACCGCGGCTGGGCTATGGTCTCGGCGGCGCATATCCTAGACTGTTCGTTTTGGTCTTCACAATTCGGGACTGCAGCATTTGCCTTCCCATGTGGCCATAGGTTTAGGGTTTGGGCTGGGATTAATTTTGCTCCCTTTGTCGATTTTGGGCACTGCCGAACGACTAATAGGTGTTAACGGCGAAAAAATGGCCGATTTTGCGGTCGAAACCGCAGGGACGTTCTGACTCAAAGCCAACGGGAGATTCAAAAATGCGTTACATGTTGCTAGTCAAATCCACGAAAGATTATGAAGCGGGCGTTTGGCCTAACGAGAAAATGCAGGCGGAATTGAACAAGTGGACCGACGAGTTAGTCAAGGTCGGTGCGCGGCTCGAAGGTGGAAGGCTCCAGCCGAGTTCGCAGGGTGCGCGCGTCCACTATGCCAAGGGGAAATTCACGGTGACTGACGGGCCGTTCGCCGAGACGAAGGAGTTGATCGCCGGCTTTTGCATGATCGAGGCGAAATCGCGGGAGGAAGCCATCGCGTGGGCCAAGCGCATTCCCTTCCAAGATGGCGAGGTCGAGGTGCGTCCGCTCTTTGAGCTGACTGATTTCCCGGTCGATCCCGCCGAACAACCCGACGGCTGGCGGGACAAGGAGGAGCAGTTTCGCGCGGCGCCGCCGCCCCGCAGGCCTGGAACGATCCGCTACATGGGCATCCTGAAGGCTGACAAGAACACGGAGGCAGGCGTCCTCCCGGATGGGGAATTCCTGGCGGCAATGGGAGCGTTCATGGAGGAAGGAGTGAAGGCCGGCGTATTTCTTTCGGGCGAGGGCCTCCAGCCAAGCGCGAAGGGGGCGCGGATCCGATACTCCGGCAAGAACCGCGTGGTGAGCGACGGACCCTTCACCGAAACGAAGGAACTGATCGCCGGCTACGCAATCCTTCAGTTCGCGTCGAAGGCCGAGGCAATCGAGTGGACCAAGCGATTTGTTGAGGTTGATGCCCCAGGCCGTCTCGGCGCGGAGTGCACTTGCGAGATCCGCCCCTTCGTCGAGTTCGACGATTGCGCTCGGAGCTAAACGCTTCCGACAGGACACGGAGGAGGGTTCCTCTCAGTGAA
>DASRAT010000130.1:0-3293 GCA_035638015.1 Gemmataceae bacterium
CCGGCGCCGGGTGCGGACGGCTATATCTTCGACGCCCATACCGGCCACTTTGTTATTCTGAGTCACAAATCTCCCAACCTCCTCGTGGTCAATTCCAAGGACGGTTCAATCGTCGACAAGGTACCTGCCATCGGCCTGAAAGGCGCCAATGCCACCGTCGAGCAGGGCGCCACGGACGGCAAGGGAAAACTCTATTTTTGCGTGGCCAACGAGCAGCATATCGCTGTGGTCGACGCTAAAACCCTCAAGGTGACCGGCCATTTCGACCTCGGCGCCAAGGGCAAACAGCCGGCGGGCCTGGCCATCGACACCAAGAACAACATTCTTTTCGCAATGTGTCGCGGCGGCAAAGGCGGCACGCCCAATTGTGTCATCCTCAGTGCGGTTGATGGCAAAGTCATCACCACACTGCCTCTGGCCGGCAGCAGCGACGGCGCAGTCTTCAATCCTCGCACCATGGAGGCCTTCAGTTCGCACGGCAACGGCACGCTGAGCGTCATCAAGGAAAACAGCCCCACGGAATTTGTGGTGCTAGAAACCGTGAAAACCAAAAGCGGCGGCAAAACCTGCACGCTGGATACCAAGACCGATCGAGTGATCGTGATCACGCGCGAAGCTGCTCCCGGCGGCGGTGGGCAGCTCCTGGACGTCATGTTTATTGGCCGATAGGTTTTGGTATCGAATGCCGGGCATGGCGCCCTGGCGACTTAATGGGTCGCCCAGTACGCGTCCGCCGTGAAAACGACGTCGAGCACCACGCGCGGGTGGACCTCGCGGAGGGATTCCTCCAGCAATCGGCGAAGCTGGTCGAGTTCCGCCAGCGGGTGAGCGCCGAAGTTCTCGTCCATGACGGCGTGCACAAGGACGAAGAAGTAACGCCCCACTCCGACCATCCGCGCGAAGGTCTTCCGCACGGGCAAGCCGGCGAGCACTGTCGCCACCCGCCGCCGCACTTCGTGCTGGACCTCGGCCGGCGGAGCGTGGTGCAGGACTTCCGCAGCCAGGGCTGTGGGCTGCAACAGGAGATAGACGATGAACGCGCCGGTCTCGCCGACTTACATCACGCCGTCCACCAACCAGGTGCGGGCATCGACGGCGAGGGCGGGTGAGCCGAGATTGCGGGCTAGCCGACGCAGATACCAGGACACCCCGACGCTCCACACGGCCGAGAGGGCGGTGTAAAGGAGGCACACCTCGGCGTGGATTTCTCACGCCCGTCTACGGGCGTTGCCGGTGTTGGCGTCCTCCATGGGATGGTGGACAAAGCATGCCGCGAAAAGGCCCGTAAACGGGCCTGAATTTGATGTGGCGGTATCCATTACCCGCCGTAAACGGCGGGCCTCAACCGCTGCGAGGAAAGGCCGTAAACGGGCCTTGAATCCTGGCTACCCGAAACGGGGTGTTTGATTTTCGAGCCTCGGTTGGTAGCGCCGGCAATGAAATTCTGGCCAAGCGTGCCACCAAAGAGTTGTTGGTGTATTTGCAATGCCACCCCGCCGCAATAGGCGAAGTGTTCAATAATGCCTGGCGGCAATGCTCGTGAAAAACTTGTGACTGCCATCGCGCACATTTCCATGAAGCGTATAATGGCAGGAACCACGCGGTTGGTAGGCGTGTGGGACGAGGACTGGTCTTTGCAAATGCTTTGACTTGAAACCACGGCCGCCCCGCTCCTTGGGTTTAGCTCGAGAGTCGCATGCGGTTTCACGACTATATTACCCTGCGAAACCAGATGGCCAAGTTCGGCCACGATGAGGGCGCGCGCAAAATCGGCAAGTCTGTCACGTCCGACGAATTTCGACAGTTTTTTCTATCGCGCCGAGAGACGTTGATGCAAAGCGCGAGTCTTGGGCAGGACAGCCTTCAGGTTTTCGATCGGCTTTGTGCGGTTACGGCCGAACAAATTTGGGTCGATGATCAACGCCCTTTCTACAACGTGTGGCCGATTGCGGAGAACCTCGCCCGCGATGTAAAGCTGGATCTACCTTTTTCCGCCGTAGAAATCCCGTTCGACTCAATCGTGCTGCGTTTCGCCCTTGGTAGCGAGCCATATAACATCGCCACTGCCATGCTGTTTTGGCCGAATACTCATTCCTTCGTGAATGTCCTCTGCTACTTCCCTGGCACGATGGACCGGCTCACTTTTCGTTACGATTATGAACCAAATGAAACAGTTGAACATTGGTTGCAGCGGATTGCTACTGATAGCGCGGGACACGAATGGAGGGCGACAGAAGGGGCTAATAGCAACGCCAATTCCACTGCAGCCTCGCTTATGGTTCGGTTGGTTGTCTTCATTGGGTTGTTGGCCAATGACCAGGACATGATCACACCAGTTGTCCTTTCAGAGGACCGAAAAAAATATGAGTCCACCGACGACGTGGAAGTCAAGAAGTGGTTGGAATCGCGAGCAAAACGCAAGCTGGGACGTGGTTTTGATGTCGGGAAGAAGCTCCAGGCCGAACGCGACGCGTCGCCCCATTGGCGTAATCCTCATTTGTGTCTGTTCTGGACTGGACCCGGGCGCACGAAGCCCGTTATCAGGATGCGAAGCGGATCGGTCGTTCAACGAGTGAGCATGGCCGCTGTGCCGACGGGCTATCTTGGACCAGAAAGCCAAGACGAAGATGCCGAAGGCGGCACTTACATTTATTTTGTTGAAGCTGTTGGCCAAGATCGAATCAAGATTGGAAAAGCGGACGACCCCGAAGCGCGAGTAAGGCAACTTCAAACGGGCAGCGCTGTTGAATTGCGGCTGTTGGCGGTTATGACTGCGCAACCGAGCCAAGAAGCAGAACTTCACACGGCATTTGCAAAAGAGCGCTGTCAAGGCGAATGGTTCCGCGCAACTGAGGAACTTCGCGGGTACATCGCGCGCTTTGCAGGGGAGCAAACACCGTAAAACCTGGGGGCTGATGCCGAACAACTTTATGGCCGTGAAGATTGATTTACGTTCCTCGCGCTGACATGTGCCACCCGCTCGCTCAGGAACGAACCTAGTGGATCGTATGCGTGTCAATCAAGCATGGAATGGGACACCATCAAGAGGTAGCGACCAATGGACTTGAATTTAGCTGAGGTCAGGCGATTCTTCGTGGAAGACATGCTACCCGACGAGAAACCTGATTGGTGTCCGGAAACGCGGTTACATTACAGGTGTCAGTCAGTTTCAACTGCTATCATTTGCAAGACGCTGGGGACCGATTGGTTTGGTGCGCACCTCGCTCCACTCGACAGGCCAGCGCTTTACTTCAAAGCCGATATCACGGACGAGGACGGATACAATCGGTTCA